>DAIETB010000130.1:0-4193 GCA_027345925.1 Sulfuriferula sp. | reverse complement strand
CGCTCAAATGGTAAACGACAACATCATTACCGGCCATCTGGTCAGTACCCAGCTCGATGCCGATGACACATTGCGCACCGTCGCCACCAACTTCGGGCTGGAGCAGTCCGGACTGAACAAAGCCGCCGTACTGAAAAATCTGGAAACCTTTTTGCAGCAATGCATGCACGAAGGAAAGCGAGTCCTGCTCATTATCGATGAAGCTCAGAACCTGACGCGATCGGCAGTCGAAGAACTTCGAATGCTGTCAAACTTCCAGTTCGATAACAAACCTTTGCTGCAAAGTTTCTTGTTGGGTCAACCCGAGTTCCGCAATACTCTGCAAAACCCCGAAATGCTGCAATTGCGTCAACGGGTCATCGCCTCCTATCATCTCGGTCCCATAGACGAAACCGAGATCGGCGCCTACATCGAGCACCGGCTGAATCAGGTCGACTGGCAAGGCGATCCGGTCTTTACGCCTGAAGCATTGCACCGAATTTTCGAATTTACCGGAGGAATACCAAGAAGAATCAATACCCTGTGCGACCGAATTATGCTGCTGGGCATGCTGGAAGAAGAACATGTATTTGATCAGGTTATCGTGGACACGGTAATTAAAGATATTCATGAGGAAGTTACCCATACGGAAGCCGTACCCTGTGCATCCGCCGCCAGCTTCGAATCTCTTAACCCCGATTCGCATCGCGTCGATAATGCGGCAGTCACCATTGCGCTGCAACAGTTGGAGCAGAAAATTAAAAAAATGGATACTTCCCTGAATCGTTTACTTAATCTTCTGATACGGAAATTTTTCTTCCACTCTCCGGAAAAACATCAAAAAGCGCTCGAAACCGAAAAAAAAAAGACGTTTACACTGAAGCGATTTCTCAACCTGCTGATAAAAAAAATATTTTTCATTCGCCAGACAAATTGAAGAAAGCCTTAGATGAAAGATAGCTCCAGCCCGACCAGTCACGTCAGACACAAAATTCTTTGCATCATCGGGGCGCGCCCGAATTTTATGAAAATCGCACCCATAATGCACGAACTGAATAAAAACGAGTTTGGCATCGATGCCAAACTCGTTCATACAGGCCAGCATTATGATGTCGCCATGAATCATCAGTTTTTTGCCGATTTGGGCATACCCGCTCCCGAAATCAATCTGGAGGTAGGTTCTGGCAGCCACGCGGTACAAACCGCAGAAATCATGCGCCGCTTCGAACCGGTGCTCGAGCAGGAGCAACCTGCAGCGGTGCTGGTGGTCGGAGATGTCAATTCCACGATTGCCTGCGCGCTGGTGGCCGCCAAAAAAGAGATCCCTGTCATCCATGTCGAAGCAGGATTGCGCAGTTACGACCGCGCTATGCCGGAAGAAATCAATCGCGTATTGACAGACCAGATTTCAGACCTGCTGTTCACCACCGAGCGGATCGCGCGCGACAACCTGATGCGGGAAGGAATAGCCGGCGAGCGCATCCATTTCGTCGGCAATGTCATGATCGACTCACTGCATCACAATCTTGCACAAGCGATACCGGCAGCGGAAACTTTCAGGGTGGCTCATGCCGCACCGCAATTCACGGGACTGAAAGGAAGCTATGCGGTATTGACCTTGCATCGCCCGTCCAACGTCGATGACGCCGCTACCCTCGCCGCGCTGCTGGAAACTGTCATCGAAGTCAGCCGGCAAATTCCGGTCGCTTTCCCTCTGCATCCGCGCACCCTCAGCAAAATAACGCAGTTCCAGCTTGAGCCACTTCTGCAACAGGGCAATATTCTAGTTCTTCCGCCTATGGGCTACTTGCAGATTCTCGGATTGATGCAAAACGCCCGATTCTTTCTGACCGATTCGGGCGGCATACAAGAAGAAACCACCGCTCTGGGCGTACCCTGTTTCACCTTGCGGCATAACACCGAACGGCAGATTACCATCGATGAAGGCACGAACACTCTGGTAGGGCAAGACCGTCAAAAAATACTGGACGCCGTTCGGGACGTGTTCGATTCGGGAGGAAAAACCGGCCATGTTCCCGAATACTGGGACGGCAACGCAGCACGGCGGATTTTGACGCACATACAGAACTGGTTGACCGACCAAGCCAGCAAAGAGGAATAGCCATGCCCGTCAATGCCATGACTATCGATGTGGAAGATTATTTCCAGGTATCCGCCTTCTCCGGCCATATCGCTCGTAAAGATTGGGATAGCTTGCCCTGCCGCATCGAACGCAACATGGATACCATACTGGCTTTGCTGCAAAACCACGGCGTCCAAGCTACCTTTTTTACTTTGGGATGGATCGCTCAACGCTATCCCGAGCTCATCCGCCGCATTACCGAAAACGGTCATGAACTGGCCAGTCACGGTTATCATCATCATCGTGCCAGCGATCAATCCCGGCCGGAATTCTACGAAGACGTTTACAGCAGCAAGGCCTTGCTGGAAGACATCAGCGGGCAGCGCGTCAGAGGTTACCGGGCGCCCAGCTTTTCGATCGGCGCCAATAATCTGTGGGCCTTCGACACCTTGCTGGAAGCCGGTTACCAGTACAGTTCGAGCATTTATCCCATCCGGCACGACCATTACGGCATGCCGGACGCCCCGCGGTTCAGATTCCATCCGCGAGGCGAACAAGGCATTCTGGAAATTCCGGTCACTACCGCCACCCTGCTCGGACGCAACCTCCCGGCGGCAGGAGGCGGTTATTTCCGGCTGATCCCGTACGCGATGTCTCACTGGCTGATACAACGCATCAATAAGCAGGACAACGAATCCTGCATTTTTTATTTTCACCCATGGGAAATCGACCCGCGACAACCCCGTCAAGCTGGCGTCGGGTTAAAAACCCGTTTCCGCCATTACGTAAACCTTTCGCGTATGGAAAATAAAATACAGTCGCTACTCAGCGATTTTGCATGGGACAGAATGGATCATTTATTTTTGGAAAACATGCATGACTGAACTGGTATTGCGCGCCATGCGTCCCGAAGATGCACACGCCTGGAATGAATTTGTATCGAATTGTCCGACCGCTACGTTTTTTCACCGATCGGAATGGAAAAGCATAATAGAACAAGCTTTCGGACACCGTACCCATTATCTTCTGGCCGAGCAGGACGATGTTATCCGCGGAATCTTGCCCCTGGTCGAAATCAGGCATTTCTATTTCGGCCATTCGCTGTCTTCCTTGCCGTTCTGCGTATACGGCGGAATTGCCGCCGAGACCGAAGCCGCCAGGCAGCGGCTCGATACCGCGGCGCAACAACTGGCTGCCGAACTGAAGGTCGATTATCTGGAATACCGCAATATCACTCCGCATCACACCGACTGGCCGGCGAAAGAACTGTATGTCACGTTCCGCAAAGCCATAGATCCCGATGTGGAGCAAAACATGAAAAACATTCCGCGGAAACAGCGCGCCATGGTGCGCAGCGGCATCAAACGCGGTCTGTCCAGCGAAATCGATTCGACGGTGGATCGTTTTTTTTCGGTTTTCGCAGACAATATGTTGCGCCACGGCACTCCGGCTTTTCCAAAACGCTATTTTGCGCTCCTTAAAAAAACGTTCGGCGAAGATTGCGAAATTCTTTCCGTCGTGCACGAAGGCGAAGTAGTCAGCAGCGTGCTGAGCTTTTATTTTCGCGATGAAGTTTTGCCTTATTATGCTGGCGACACAGTAAAAGCGCGCAGCCTGGCCGCCAACGATTTCAAATACTGGGAATTGATGCGCCGCGCCTGCGAACGCGGCTTGCGGATGTTCGATTTCGGCCGCAGCAAACTCGGTACCGGTTCGTTCGATTTCAAGAAAAACTGGGGGTTCGAACCCGCTCCGCTGAGCTACGAATACCAGTTGCATCGCGCCCGACAAATTCCCGACCAGAATCCGCTCAACCCGAAATATCAGCTATTTATTAAAATGTGGCGCAATCTACCCATGCCTGTAGCCAATTTTCTGGGCCCGCACATAGTCAAAAATCTGGGGTAGCCGTGCCACCACACCTGCTCTACCTAACTCATCGCATTCCGTACCCTCCCAACAAGGGTGACAAGATCCGTTCGTACCATTTATTGCAATACTTGCGGAAAAATTACACGGTGCATGTAGGCAGTTTTATCGACGATCCCGCCGACTGGCGATATGAATCCGAAATCCGGGCCTTAAGCGGCGAATACTGCCTGCGGCCTTTGTCCTCCCGGTCAGGAAAACT
>DAIETB010000128.1:0-13538 GCA_027345925.1 Sulfuriferula sp. | reverse complement strand
GCAGGGTAGCGACGTCAGCCGTGAAATATACACCGATCGGATGAACCGCCAGATTTACGACGGAAGTGTCGATCTGGGCTATGAGCACAGCCAGACACAGCGTAACGAGTGCCAGCCATCGGTGATCGGCAATTTTCTTGGCGGAATAGCAGGTGCCTTCCGGAATGTGATCTCTCATAGGTGTCGTTTCTGATAGTTGCGGAGCGCTTATTATCGGTTGATTATGCGTTCGACGCTTCGATACGTATCGAAACGTGTCGGCTTGTTTTGTCGTTATAATCAAAGCAACGCTTTTTTGACTATCGTTTCGCCATCTCCAGGAGCTCGGAAGTAATGTGTCCTTTACCCAATTATGTGTCCTCGGTCGCCTTTCTGATCGCGGAACCTGCCCGAGCAGCGATGCTGATCGTCCTAGCCGATGGACGCGCGTTACCGGCAAGCGAATTAGCTTATGCCGCAGGAGTTAGTGCGCAGACTGCCAGTTTTCATCTCGCCAAACTACTCGATAGCGGTTTGTTAACGGTGGAGAAGGAAGGTCGCCATCGCTATTTCCGGTTGGCAGGGTCAGATGTTGCTCTGGCGCTCGAACATCTCGCTGCGATCGGGCCGATGCCGCCGGCACGGTACCAGCCAATCAGTCGCGAGGCTCAATCCTTGCGATTTGCGCGCCGTTGCTACGACCATCTTGCCGGGCAACTCGGCGTAGTCGTTACGCAAGGCCTGCAAGAGCAGGGATTTATTGTCCCGGCGGCGGAGAAACAGTTCGTGGTCACGCAGCTGGGTATGGAATGGTTCGGTAGTATGGGCTTGGATGTATCTGCGCTCAAACCGACCCGGCGGGGACTTGCCAGACAATGCCTGGACTGGACGGAGCGTCGCCATCATCTGGCAGGACCTCTCGGCGTGCAATTTATGACCGTGCTTTGTGCATCGGGCTGGCTACGGTGCTCGACCTCGTCCCGCGTGATTCAGCTTACGCCGCAGGGGCGGGCCGGAATGGAAGAACAATTAGGAATCAGCGTATAGCAGGCTTGCCTTGCTTCTCTCCCGAAGTTGATAATGTGCTGCAGGTTGATGATCCGGTATAAGCGCGTTGCAGAGATCATCGTCAGAACAATAAATTATCCATGGACGGAAACCGGTGTTTTGGTCATAGGCACGCCATCTTTGCTTTTATGCCTGCGAGTGGTGGTAACGTTGGTAATTTCGGCACCGGTAAACACGATAATGGCTGAGTAATAGACCCACGCGAGCAAAACGATCAGCGAGCCAGCTGCGCCGTAGGCGGAACCGATAGCGCTGTGTCCTAAATAGATACCGATCAGGCTTTTCCCTAATGCAAACAGGACGGCAGTCGTAAGTCCGCCGTAGAGGCTGTCTTTCCAGGGAATGTTCGCGTCCGGCAGGAATTTGAAAATCATGGCGAAAGCGATGGTAAATACCATTAGTGTTACCAGAAGGTTTACGATTTCCCATATTTCCCCATCATTGGTAAGCACATACGAAAGTACCGCGCTGACTAGCAGAGAAACGAGGGCGAGAAAACCGAACGAAATGACCATGCCTATGGATAATAGCCGTCGGCGTATCAAAACCCACCAGCTGGCGCTGGTTTGCGTCTGGCAATCCCAGATGGTGTTTAAAGAAAACTGAAGTTGCGCGAAGACGCTGCTCGCTGAAAAAAGCAGGATCACAATGCCTGCAATACCGGCAAGACTTCCGAGATGCGGACGTTGCTGTGCGTTATCGATAACGGTAGTTACCGCAGCAGAGGCGGGATCTCCCAGTACGCTGCGTATCTGTTCAAGCAGATGAAGTTGGGATTTTCCTCCCAGCAGGCCTACGACCGACAGGGTAATCAAAAGCAGAGGCGCCAGGGAAAGTGCGGTATAAAACGCTAACGCTGCGGACAGGGTCAATACTTGGTGTCTGTTAAAATTGTTTAATAATTGCTGAATAAACGATTTGATTTTTTTCCACATTTTGGACGGAAGCCAGTAAAACTGATTTCAGGAGGTCGATGCGCAAGGGTATGCGCTTTCGGATTCAAACGGATTTGACATCGCTTTTTTCCTGGGTCAGTTCTGCCAGAGTATCGTGAGCGACTTTGAATTCATTTTCGGAAGCCGTATGAACCATCAAAATGAATTTACCATCGTTAGTTACGTCTTTAACCATGTCGGCGAACTGATCTTCGCGAATGCCGGCCCCTTTGCCTCCGCCGGCGATGATCCCTATCATGGCGCCCCATCCCATTAACGATAAGGGTCCCAGCACCGGGCTGGCGACAAACAGGGTGATACTGGCAGCGGCCATTGCGGCGGCACCGGCTGCGCCGACTCCGCCGCCTATGACTCCTCCGATTATTGCATCCTTGACTACTTCTTTAGCGACGCCGTCTCCGTCGGGTTCGATCTTTTTATCTATCATCTTGTCTTCGGGGACAATAAGATTGATGTGCGCGGGGGCGATGCCTCGTTCTATCAATAGATTTTTTGCGGATTGAGTGTCCTGCAGGTTGGCAAAAATACCCGCTACTTTGTGAGTTTTGGTAGCCATGGTCAATCCTCTCTAATTAGCATTCTGCGTAATCGTCCGCTTACACAAAATAAAATAATTGCCCGGTCGCTGCTCAGCGAGCCTAGGCCGTTCCGAAAGCGTGCGGCTTTCAGTGCTTGCAAACTTAGAATAGATTTGATGAAAAGGACGGTCTGTTCGATTCCGAACATAGCAGATTGGCATAACCAGAACTTTTATATGCTGCGAGCTATTATTGAAGGTGAATCCTGTATTCAGGGTTAGCGCGTTTTACGGATACTCTTGATCGCATTTTTCAGCGATTGCCCGGTTTGGTTATAATCCTGCCAAGGATCATTTGCCAATGATTGCAGTCGGTCAAATAAATTGAAGAGGGTAAACTGATCGGGTTTTATTCTGTCTATCACCAGTTCTTCCCAGCCGATCGGTACCGAAACCGTTGCCGCAGCTTTTGCTCTGGTAGAGTAAGCCGCTACTGCTGTCGCACCTCTGCCGTTACGCAGATAGTCGATAAAAATTTTATCGGTACGCCGCGCTTTGGAGAGGCTGGCGGTAAAACTCGACGGCTTCCGATCTGCGAATTCCTGCGCTAATTGCTTGCTGAAGTTTTTTACTTCATCCCAACCCAGCTCCGGTTCTATCGGGGCAACGATATGCAAACCTTTGCCGCCGGTAATTTTGACGAAACTGATCAAGCCGAGATCGTCCAGACGGTTTCGTATCAATAATGCGGCTTCGGCTATGCGCTCCCAAACTACGCCGGGGTCGGGATCCAGATCGAAAATGATACGGTCGGGCCGGTTAAGATTCTTTACTTGCGAACCCCATGTATGAATTTCTAAAACATCGATTTGTACCAATGCAATCAGACCTTCAATCGAATCGATCCATAAATAAGGCGGTTCTTCGGCACCCGGGAGCGAAACGTCTACGGTATGAATGCTGTCAGGCAAGGCATCGTGTATATGCTTCTGAAAAAAACAGCTTTTATCCGTACCGCCGGGACAACGGACTAACGTAAGGGGCCGTTCGATGACATGCGGCAACACCCATCGTTCGACGTGGCGATAATATGCCGCAAGATCTTCCTTGGTACCGCCTCCGGTAAATAATAACTTATCGGGATGACTCAGCGTTACGACGGCCGAGGCGGGTTCAATTCGGGCAGCCTGGGTCGAAGCTTTGTTATCGTTATGTTTGGATATGGAATGCGACGTAACCGACCGGGCATCCACCGTGACCTCTCGCGTGACTTCCCGGGCTGCTTTGTCGGCACGCAAGCCCCGAAAAGAAGGGTGGCGCAACGAGCCGTCATGCGTCCAGTTATGAAATTCGATTTCGGCCACCAATTCCGGTTTAACCCAATGCACCCCTTTAGCCATACTTCCTTTAGGCGGATCGACGAAAGCCGGTTTCGCTTGCTTCAGTCCGTCGAGACGGCGGCTCAACTCGATCAGTGTCCGGGTGTTGAAGCCGGTGCCGACGCGACCGTTATAACGCAGGTCGCCTCCCTCGTAGGTTCCCAGTAGCAAAGCGCCGAACCCCTGCCGCGATCCGGATCCTTCTGTAAAACCGGCAATGACGAATTCCTGCCGCTGCATACATTTTATTTTAAGCCAATCGCGAGTGCGATGCGAATGGTAGGACGCTTCGGGACGTTTGGCGATCACGCCTTCGAGCGACATGTCGCAGGCATGATGGTGAAAATCGGCACCGTTGCCGCTGAAATGATCGCTAAAGGCCAAATTATCGGCAGACTGTTTTGCAAAAATCTGTTTTAGCAGTGTTTTGCGTTCCAGCAAGGGAAAATTACGCAAGTCGTAACCGTTGAAATACATGATATCGAAGATCATGTATTTTATGGTATGTTGCGCGCCTCGACTCAATGCGTCCTGCAAAACGCCGAAGTCGCTTTTTCCCTTGTTGTCCAGACATACTATTTCGCCGTCCAGCCAGGCCTGTTTTAGCGGTAATTTTTCCAGACTGGCGCAAAGCGAAGAAAATTGAGCGGTCCAGTCGTTGGCGTTACGTGTAAATAATGTTGCTTGCCCTTCATCGACACATGCCAGTATTCGGTAGCCGTCGTATTTGATTTCATATATCCAATCGTCGCCGGATGGAACCGTATCGACCAAGGTTGCCAGTTGGGGGGCAATGTAGTCCGGCATGATAATGGATGGAGCATCAAAATTTTTCGGCAGGGAAACGGATTTTTTTTTGTGTTCCGCTTTGGTTATCGTGGATTTTTCTCCGACTTCCCCGGCAATCTGGTCCAGATTGCGTTGCGTGACAACGCTGAGCGGGAGTTCTTCCACTATCGCGGCTTTACTCCCCGGTCTGGCATAATCGTCGTTTTCCTTAATGAGCAACCAGTTATCGTTTTTGTCGCTGCCGGAATTGCGCATGCGCACCAACGCCCACAGTCCGTGCAGCTTGCTGCCGTTCAATATAAATTTAATCGAGCCGCTGTCGTAAGCTTGTTGCGGGTTCCCGACGCATTCCCAAGTTCCCTTGTCCCATAACATAACGGTTCCGCCGCCGTATTCGCCTTGAGGGATGAGGCCTTCGAAACCGGCATATTCCAGAGGATGGTCTTCGACATGAACCGCAAGCCTTTTTTCTCCTGGGTCGAGGCTGGGTCCTTTCGGAACCGCCCAGCTTTTGAGTACGCCGTTTATTTCCAGTCTGAAATCGTAATGTAAACGACTGGCAGCATGTTTCTGGATGACAAAGCTGTCGCCGTGTCGCGCGGATTTTTTGCCGCGCGGTTCGGGCGTGCGCTCGAAATGCCTTTTTTTCCAATATTCGTCGAGTAGCATAATTCAGCCTGTTTTTTTGCTTTTAGAAGGTTTGACAGTTGAAGCAGAGTGAATATTGCTTCGTTTCGGAGCGGATTCCGTATGCGATTTTTCTTCGATGCTGCGTTTCAGCAATGCCATAAGGTCGATTACTTCGCCGCTACGCGGCGTTTTCTCGGGAACCGGTTCTGTGATATCTTCGGTGCGTCCAGCTGCTATTTTTTCATCGATCAGTGCCAGTAAATCGTCGCGGTACGTATCGTGATATTTTTCCGGCGTCCATTTTCCGGTCATACCTTCCACCAGCTGCATTGCGAGATCCAGCTCTTTTTGGGTAATTGATGTGCTTTGCCGATTTTCTATCGGCGTGGAAATCGTACCGGGGTCACGAAGTTCGTCATGAAACCGGAGTAGATTGAGTATCAGCACATTGTCGCGCGGCAGCACCGCTGCCAGATGCTGACGGGTATGGATAACGATGTTGGCGATACCGATACGCTGGGTTTTAGTCAAGGTTTCGTACAGTAGCGCATAACTTTTTTCGCTTTTTTTTAGCGGTTCCAGAAAATACGGTTTTTCGAAATATATCGGCGAAATTTCTGCCGGGTCGACGAAATCGACTATATCTATCGTTTGCGTAGCGCTGACGTTGGCGCGTCGAAAATCGTCAGCGCCCAATACCACGAATTTATCCTTGTCGTATTCGTATCCTTTGACTATGTCATCCCAAGCGACTTCTTTACCGGTATTTTTATTGATATGGCGATAACCGACGGGAGCCATATCCTTTTGATCCAGCAGCGTAAATGATAACTGCTTGTTTTGCTCGGCCGAATACAAACCTATTGGTATATGTACGAGCCCGAAGCTGATGCTGCCTTTCCAGATGAGATGGGCAGCCATATTACTCTCCATTTCCGTTTTTTTTGTTTTCAGGTACCGTTTTTTTGACTCCGGAGCCATCATGTTTTTTGTTGATGGATGAATTGAGTTTTTTAAACTGTTCTTCGAGATGCTCCAACTGGTCGTCGTTAAGTTCATCAAGATTGATCATGAGATTGCGCGCATTTTTCATGGACAATATCAATTCATCCAACTTGAGATGAATAATCCGTGCATCCCGGTTTTGAGTATTCTGTATGACAAACACCATCCAGAATGTGATGATATTAGTGCCGGTATTGACAACAAGTTGCCAAGATTCGGAATAATGGAAATAGGGGCCGCTAAATGCCCAAAGCGCCACCGAAAGCACCGAAGCGAGAAATACGGGCGCCGAGCCCATCACCAGGGCGCTACGTTGAGCGAACAGATTGAATAGATTCATGGCGCTCTCTCCCATTACGATCCGGCTGTCGATCACGGCGATTCATAAAAAATGCAATTTAAATTCAGGTTAAGTCAAGCGTTCGGAAAATGTCAAGCCGGTGCAATACATAACAATTCGTTAGCGGTTTTCGCAAGGATTTTTTACGCAAACGGAAACTGCTGTAGCAACTTTGCAATGAATTGATTCGACTTTTATTTTCGGCGATTCAGAAAGGGATTTTGCCAAATATCTGCAGGAAGCGTTCCATAACTGGTACGTTAGCGAACGGAAACGCAGGAATGTTCACCTTATGGTGAGTATGAGCGTCGCTCACGGCATAGTTCCAGACATGCCGGTCCGGTAATCCAGCGTACCGATTAAAAAGGAGACTCAGTTATGAGAGCTGTAGTATATCAAGGGCCACGGGATATCAAGGTAATGGATATGCCTGATCCTAAAATTGAACATCCTACCGATGTACTGGTTAAAATCACGACGACCAATATATGCGGTTCGGATTTGCATATGTACGAAGGTCGTACCAATATGGAATCTGGTCGTATATTAGGACATGAAAATCTGGGCACTGTGGTTGAAGTCGGTAACGCGGTAATGAGCATCAAGGTTGGAGACCGGGTTTGTTTGCCCTTTAACATTGCCTGCGGTTTTTGTAAGAATTGCGAGCGCGGCCTGACCGGTTTTTGCCTGACCGCCAATCCAGGAACCGCCGGCGCTGCTTACGGATTCGCCGGAATGGGGCCATACAGCGGCGGGCAGGCCGAATATCTGCGTGTGCCGTATGCTGACTTCAACTGTTTGAAATTGCCGGAAGATGCGGAGGAAAAGGAAAACGATTACGTTATGCTGTCTGATATTTTCCCTACCGGATATCATGCGACCGAACTGGCGCAATTGCGTCCCGGACAATCAGTGGTGATTTACGGTGCCGGACCGGTAGGGCTGATGGCTGCGCATTCGGCAGCGATCAAAGGCGCCAGCAAGATCATGGTGGTTGATACCCATCAGGACCGACTGGCACTGGCCGAACAGGTTGGAGCAATCGCCATTGACGATTCCAACGGAGATTGCGTCGATCAGATTCTGGAATTGACCAAAGGGGAGGGCGCGGATTGCGGTTGCGAATGCGTAGGCTACCAATGTTGCGATCATCACAATCATGAGGTGCCGAATCTGACCATGAACAATCTGGTTAAAACCGTGCGTGCAACCGGTACGCTGGGAGTGGTCGGCGTCTTTATTGCGGACGATCCGGGAGCGCACGACAAGTTGGCAAAAAAAGGACAATTAGCTTTCGATTTTGGCGAATTCTGGATGAAAGGCCAACGTATCGCAACCGGCCAGGCGAATGTCAAAGCCTATAATCGGCAACTGCGCGATCTGATCGAGGTCGATAAAGCGAATCCCTCTTTTGTTATCTCGCACGAGCTATCGCTGGAACAAGCTCCGGAAGGATATAAAAACTTTGACGAACGCAGTGATGGCTGGACGAAAGTGATAATGAAGCCTGGTAAAAGATAGCGCAGTGATGACGGCCCGATAAATTCCCGACCGGTGGTATCCGGGTCGGGAATTTTTTTGTCGGCTATTTGTTATTTGTCTGTCCGGCGCTCGGCAATGTTTGCGTGTTTGTCGTTGAAGTTGCGGCTTTGCCGGTAGCGGAATTATTGATTTTGCCGCGTGATTTTTGAGCCTGTTCGATCAGTTTGCCGCATTCGCTGTGTTTGCCGGGTCCGGTTTCGACAAGAGGAATGATGGCGAGCAGAGGATTGATAGCCCCTAATGCCACTGCACCGGCACCCTGCAATGCCAGATCGGTTTTATTGACAGTGATATCCGGTTTTGCGAAGGTGCCCCGGATATAGATAGGCGTACGCAATGCCACCGGACTCATGACTTTGGTATGCGGTTTAAGGTCGATATGCAGGCTTTCCTGCTTCATATCGATATCGCCGTTACCGACAACGGTGGTAATTCCCGTATCGAGCAATAAAGTTCGGGTCTGAAATACGCCGTTATCGACATTGAAATTGGCGATTGCACAATTGATTTTAATGTTTTTATCGCCAAATAATTTAGTTTCCAGCATTTCCCATAAATGCAGTTGAGCCGTTTCCAGCATCATCTTGCTGATTTCGCCGCTATCGATCAACAGGACGAATTTGCCGTTAGCACTGCCTAGCATCTGTTTGACGGCGTCTCCGTTACCGCTCAGGTCGAAGTCGCCATTGACTTGACCGATACTGGTTTTGGACAGTTTTACGGTAGGAAATAATTTTTTAAGCAGCAATTTACGCGCATGGATCAGAATTGCGGCATGAATAGGGTTGCGTTGTCCGTCCAGCGTAATTGCACCTTCCAGATTGCCGCCTGCGACACCGAAATTGAGCGGGTTCAGCGTAAGAACAGAATCGTGAAGTTGTATGCGCGTGGTCAGATTTTCGATAGGTAACCCTTTAGACCGAACTATGCGTGTAGCATGGATCATCACGTCGGCATTCATTTTGCCCCACCTTTGGGTTCTGAAAGGCATATTCGGCAAAACGTCTTTTTTTGTCGATTGTTCGTCGGTTGCTGATGGTGCCCTGCCGTTTGTTTTCGCGGCAGTCTTAGGTGCCGGTTTTTTACCCACCAGAGGCCCAAGATCGGCGAGATCTAGTAATTTGGATGTCAGATTTCCGCTTAAGAATGGGCGCTGACCGTTTTGATCTATGGCGAAATTCCCCTCAATATCGCTTTTACCTATGCGGCCGATAAAATTCTCGTACTGCCATTTTTTGTCGTTATGCAGCAAATGCCCTTTGGTGGCGTATTGCGGAGTGCGAGGCAGAGTAATGCCTATGAGCGGATAAAGCTGATCGAGACTTTCGCCGCTGAGTGCAACATCGAGATCGACAGCACTGAAATGTGCAAGATTGGTAATCGTTCCCACTGCGTTGACTTTCGTCTGCCCCAATTGGGCTGCGATATTCAGGTGATAAGGCAGATTCTGGTCGTTCAGCGATAAGATGCGGCATCCGTTACCGTGAGCTTTTAACTGGAGCCCTTTGAGTTTCCCGGATGCGCTGAATACAATGTCACCAGCCGAGCGACCGGGTGCGATTTGCCGGGTCGACAACAAGGCGACAATATCGGTATGTTGGGCCGATTGTAGAAAGGTAATCTGTCCGCTATCCAATAAAATATTGCCGATGGTGGGTGTTGTGCTCGACTTTTTCTGTTTTCGGTCCAGCAGCCAGTTTTTACGGCCGTCCGGCGAAATCTCGAGAAAAATAAGCGGTTGTTCCAGACGGACATTGGGGATCAGCACTTCGTGATCGAACAGGCGCGCTAGGTTAATGCCGCTATCGATGCGTTTTACCGACAGCATTAGCGGTTGAGCGGCCCAGGCTGGATTGGCAAATGTTACGTCGCCAACTTGAAAACGAATGATAGGCCAGCCCAGTTGTACAGAAAGATTGCCTTTGATAAGCAAAGTTCGACCGGTTTTATCCTTAACGATATGTTCGATAGGTTGCCGCAGCCAGTTCCAGTCGAAAAAAACGATAAAAAGAACCACAATCAAAATCAGCGTTGCCAATCCATAAGTAAATGTTTTAAGCGCTCGATGGTTCATTTTATTGACGGAATATTATAAGGGGTCATTTTATGGTCTCAATTTCGATAGCAGAGTTCGGTGCTTTATCGTACACTGCTTTTCTCGTTTTTCTTACCTTTCCAATTCAGAGTGCTGGTTTTGAATCAGCGTTTCAGAAATTTCTGAAACTATTCGAGGAAAGGCCTATAATAAAAAGACATTTCTACATGAATATCGATCATGGAATTTCATACTGAATTATTGCAAAAATACAGCAAGCCGGGTCCCAGATATACGTCTTACCCTACAGCTCCTTATTTTGCGACAAATTTTGCTGATAAAGCATGGCACGAGGAACTGACGGCAACCCAAAACGGCGGGAGGGATTTGTCGCTCTACGTCCATATCCCCTTCTGCGACTCCCTGTGCTACTACTGCGGCTGCAACATGATAGCAACCAGTGATTACAGCAAAGCAAGCGCTTATCTTGGTGTTTTATATCAAGAAATTGACCGCGTCGCCAACCTTGTTGCGCCCGGCCGGATGGTCAGGCAGATACATTGGGGTGGTGGTACGCCTACTTATTTGCGTCCCGACGATATTCGCGCATTATTCAAGCATCTGTCTGGCCGGTTTTCGATAGGGACAGACGCTGAAATCGGTTGCGAAGTCGACCCGCGGGAATTGACGCACGACCATGTGATGGCGCTCAAGGAAGCGGGTTTTAACCGGCTCAGCCTGGGAATACAGGATCTCGATGCCGTTGTGCAAATCGCGGTGAACCGCGTGCAACCGGAATCTATGGTGCGCGAGGTTTATGGCTGGATGCGGGATGCGGGTTTCGATAGCATCAATATGGATTTGATGGTGGGGTTGCCGCATCAGACGGTGCAAACATTTACGGCGACGCTGGACCGCGTGCTCGATATGCGCCCCGATCGTATGGCCGTATTCGGTTATGCTCACGTCCCCTGGATCAAAAAACACCAGAAATTGATACAAGATGCCGCCTTGCCCGATTTCAATACCCGCGTTGCGTTGCAGAAACTGATCATGGAACGTCTCGGTGCCGCCGGTTACGTATATGTGGGCATGGATCATTTTGCCCGGCCTGACGACGAACTGGTCAAGGCGCGGGAGAACAAGACTCTGTGGCGTAATTTTCAGGGCTATACCACTCACAAAAACTGCGATATTTATGCATTCGGAGTTTCTGCCATCAGCCAGACCGAAGATGTTTATGTGCAAAATGCCAAGAAACTGAGCGATTATGAGAATTGCATCGCTGCCGGCAATCTGGCAACCGAGCGCGGCGTGCGCATCTCGCGCGACGATAAATTGCGCCGCGATGCGATCGTCTCCTTGATGTGCGATCTGGAACTCGACAAGATCGCCTTCAGCCGAAAATGGGATATCGATTTCGATCGGTATTTCGAAAGCGGTCTCGAACAATTGCAGGAAATGGAACTGGACGGATTGGTGCAGTTGAGCGCCGAACGCATCCGGGTGACGGATGAGGGACGTATTTTCCTGCGCAATATCGCCATGGCATTTGACGCTTATCTGCAGCAAACGGAAGAATCCGCTCCGCGATACTCCCGTACCATCTGACAGAACGTCCATCGGTACCGGTTATAGCGCGGCGCAGATCGCGATCTGGAATCAGTTAATAGCGGGTTTTATTCCGGTGAGAAGATAGTGCATCAGTTCCCGCACGGGACGGATCGCTTCACCGAACGGCAGGCTTTCCGCACCCCTGAAAAACAATCCTTTAGCGAGGTCGCCGCGCAAAGCAGCGGCCAGCTGAGAGTCTATGCAGAATTGACCCGCTTTGGCATTGCCGTCGCGCAAGCCGCATTGCGTCAGGCAGTGCAAGCCCGAAGCGCAGCGATCCGGATGGCTTTTCGTGCATTCCTGCAATCTGCTTTCGCGCCGGAGATAATTGCGTAGCCAGGGCGTTAATACCGCGCGCGCCGGCAAACCGGCTACGCTCATGAAGGTGACTATGTCCTCCGGTCGGGCTTCGGCCAGCACTTTTTTGAAATTGGGGTGGGCGTCGCCTTCCTCGGTCACGGCGAAGGGCGTACCCAATTGCACGGCGCTGGCGCCGAGTTCCAGCAGAGAGCGGATTTTTTCATGGGTGTTAATTCCGCCGGCGGTAATTAACGGGATGCGTTCGCGCTCGATGTCGAGTTCCTTGAATAACTGGAAGACGCTGGTCATGATTCCGGGAAAATCGAAACGCGAATCGTTGATTTCTTCTGGCTTCGGCGCACCGAGGTGGCCGCCGGCATAACGTGGATGTTCGATCACGATCGCATCGGGCAAGCGGTTTTTGCGTAGCCATTTTTTCAGCAGAATCTGGATGCCGCGGGCATCGGAAAGAATCGGAATCAAGGCTACTCCAGGATAGCCCTCGGTCAGATCGGGCAGATCCAGCGGCAAACCCGCGCCCATGACTATGGCCTGCGCACCGCTGGCGCAAGCCTGACGAACCAGTCCGGGATGCTCTGCTACCGCTTTCATTACATTAACGGCGACCATTCCTTCGCCTGCCGCTGCCTGTAAAGCCGCCCGGATTTCGCGGTCCAGCGCGATCAGGTTGAGCTGGTCCAGAGTCTGTTTGTCGCGGCAATGGCGGCTCTGTTCGAGCAGATCCGCGTGGTGATGGCGCAGATCGATGCTGGCAATAGTACCTACCGCCCCCAAGCCTGCAACGCTGCCTGCGAGTCTGTGCGCGGAGATTCCAACGCCCATCCCCCCTTGAACGACAGGCAGCAGGTTTTTATTTTTAATGTGCAAATGGGGTAACTGTGTTTCCAGCACTTCACGCTCTCCTGACGGCAAACTATGATCCTGAATAATAGGTATTGGCGATCTTTTTGTCTATTTCATGCGCTCAATTACGTTCGGTTTACTGCGACAGTGGGGTAGATAGATCAGTTTTCGGCGCGCGAGCGCGACAGTATCAACTGTAAGTTAACACGAACCTGTTTTATCGCATTTAGGACACGATAGCATATTGCGCGTAACAATGGAATGCGCTCCTTAAAGGAGCGCGATGGGATTAATCAGAAAACCGGCAACAGTAAATGAAGCTTGCAATCAAGCCTTGGGAGCATAAGCCAGGCACCAGCCGTTCGGGCTGATAGCTCCGTCGATCAGATTGCAGCTGCCTTTCGCCGCGGCAGATTTACCGGGGATAAACTGCGTGCATTGCGAACATTTTTGAGCTCCTTTGGGCTGATCCTGATATTGCATGCTTGCTTTCGCCATTTTTGCAGCAAACGCTTCCTTG
>DAIETB010000126.1:0-6146 GCA_027345925.1 Sulfuriferula sp. | reverse complement strand
CAAATTGCTGGCCGACCATAAAGAAGTCCGGCGTCAGCGCGCCGAAGAAGGAAAAGTCATGAAAAAGGGCGGCGGCGATATGGAAAAAACCGGCGCGACGGCGGACTGATTGCCGCCGGACACCGTGAGATCAAGCCAGTTCCAGGCGACGTTCGATACGTTCCAGCCGTAGATTAAACCCGTCCGCAGCCAGTTGCTGCTGTGCGTCGGCGGCGGCCAGATGCCCTAAATGCTGAATAACGGACGCCAGGCCGGCTTCCAGATTCGACACCCGGCGGGTCAGCTCATCCAGTTTGCGTTCCATACGATCCTGACCGGCCTGGAATCGTTTTAAATGTTCCAGCAGCAAGTTCTCTATGTTATCGGTCATGATTTGATCCGCCAGCGAGCCTTATAGATATCACTGATATTATAGATTATTTAATCAAAAGAAAAGCTGTCGAGGCATTGCCGACCGTTTATTTTCTCGATGGACCCTCGAACCGGGCTTATTTGAACGGGTTCGTGCTCGGTAGCGACAATTGCGCGATGCCTAATTTGGCGAGAGCGCTCGCTTCATGCGCATGATCGATCACGGCCGCGCTTTCGCCCTGCGTGGCGGCCGTTTCGGCGGCGTTCAGTTCGTTGAGCGCCGTCGTCCATAACGCATCTTGCTGCCGGGCCTTGTCGACATCGGCTTTAGCCCGATCGAGCGCAGCGATCGCCGATCCGGTCAAATAGACGCCGTTGGGTTGCCTGACCGGTGCATTGTTTGCGCAAGCGCTGATCAGAAGCACAAAGACGCAAATGAATGCCCCGATAAATGTATTCGTCATGGTCGGCCCCTTTAAAAACGGATGAACGGAATTTAGAGAAACTTAGCGATTAGCGGCCCGGGCGTCAACTATTTTTGCATACAGGCAAATTTTATCGGCGATTCTGCATGGCACGAGGTTTCCGAATAGCGGCGAATTCAAGTTTACCGTATAATATTGCTTTGTTCGGAACAAAGATCATGCGCGTGATCCAAAAAGCCCTCACCTTTGATGATGTATTGCTCGTCCCGGCCCATTCTGAAGTACTGCCTCGCGACGTAAGTCTACAAACCCGATTGACCCGCGAGATTACGCTGAATATCCCTCTGCTTTCCGCTGCTATGGACACGGTCACCGAAGCGCCGATGGCGATTGCGCTGGCGCAGGAAGGCGGCATAGGCATCGTTCATAAAAACATGAGCATAGAACAGCAGGCGGCGGAAGTTTCGCGGGTGAAGCGCTTCGAGTCCGGTGTCGTGAAGGAACCCGTGACGGTAACGCCCGACATGACCGTGCGCGACGTGCAGGCGACCATGCGGAAACACAAAATTTCCGGCTTGCCGGTCGTCGATGGCGGCGGCAAGGTAGTCGGCATCGTCACCAACCGCGATCTGCGTTTCGAAACCAATCTCGACCAGCCCGTCAGCCGGGTCATGACGCCGCGCGAGCGTCTGGTGACCGTAATGGAAGGCGCCACCCGCTCGGAAGTGCTGAGTTTGCTGCACAAACACCGGCTGGAGCGTTTGCTGGTCGTCAACGATGCGTTCGAATTGCGCGGACTGGTTACGGTCAAGGATATACAGAAATCGTCGGAACACCCCAATGCCTGCAAGGATAGTCAAGGCCGCCTGCGCGTAGGCGCTGCGCTGGGCGTGGGCGAAGGAACGGAAGATCGCGTTGCTGCGCTGGCGCATGCCGGTGTGGACGTTGTCGTCATCGATACCGCGCACGGCCATTCCAAGGGCGTGCTCGACCGGGTGCGCTGGGTTAAAACGAATTTCCCCCATCTGCAAATCATAGGCGGCAATATTGCGACGGCCAGCGCAGCGCTGGCATTGGCCGATCACGGCGCCGATGCGGTGAAAGTGGGTATAGGTCCGGGTTCCATCTGCACGACGCGGATCATTGCCGGCGTAGGGGTACCGCAGATTACCGCGATCCAGAACGTAGCGCTGGCGCTGGCGGATCGCGTCATCCCGCTGATCGCCGACGGCGGCGTGCGTTACTCGGGCGATATTGCGAAAGCGATTGCAGCGGGCGCGAATACCGTCATGCTGGGCGGTCTGTTTGCGGGGACGGAAGAAGCGCCGGGCGAAATAGAGCTGTTCCAGGGCCGCTCCTATAAATCGTATCGCGGTATGGGATCACTGGGCGCAATGCAAAAAGGGTCGAGCGACCGGTATTTTCAGGATAACGAATCCAATACCGACAAATTCGTGCCCGAAGGGATCGAAGGGCGCGTGCCGTACAAAGGCAGCGTACTTGCGGTCATTCATCAATTGATGGGCGGTTTGCGCGCCAGCATGGGCTATCTCGGCTGCATGACGATAACCGACATGCAGGCACGCGCCGAATTCGTCGAAATTACCGCCGCCGGATCGCGAGAATCGCACGTGCACGACGTGCAGATCACCAAGGAAGCGCCCAATTATCGGCTGGATTGAACAGCGCTAGCTTGCGTGCGTTATTGCGCGAGCGCGGATAATCGGACAGCAGCCTGCAAACTTATTGCCGGCTGCTGTTTTTTTACGTATTTCAGAGTGTGGAAATGACTTATAAAAAAATACTGATCCTGGATTTCGGCTCGCAATATTCGCAATTGATCGCGCGGCGGGTGCGCGAAACCCATGTATATTGCGAATTGCATCCCTACGATGTGAGCGACGAATTTATCCGCCAATTCGATCCCGCAGGCATCATTCTGTCGGGCGGCCCGTCTTCGGTGACGGAAGAAGAAACGCCGCGCGCGCCGCAAGCGGTGTTCGATCTCGGCGTGCCGGTACTGGGGATCTGTTACGGCATGCAAACCATGGCGGCGCAGCTGGGCGGCGCGGTCGAACAAGCGCTGCAGCGCGAATTCGGTTATGCGCAGGTGCGTGCCCGGGGGCATTCCAGACTGTTGCAGGAATTGCAGGATCACGTCAACGAACACGGACACGGCTTGCTCGATGTATGGATGAGTCACGGCGACAAAGTGAACGCGCTGCCGGAAGGTTTCAGTATCTGCGCCAGCAATGCGGCGACGCCGATCGCCGGCATGGCGGATGAAAAACGCGGTTATTACGGCCTGCAATTTCACCCCGAAGTCACGCACAGCGTGCAGGGTAAAGCGATCATTGCGCGCTTCGTGCACGATATTTGCGGCATAGGCGAGGAATGGCATATGCCCGGCTACGCCGATACCGCTATTGCCCGTATCCGGGCGGAAGTCGGCAGCGACGAAGTGCTGCTGGGCCTGTCCGGCGGTGTCGATTCGTCGGTGGTCGCGGCTTTGCTGCACAAGGCGATCGGCAACCAACTGACCTGCGTGTTCGTCGACAACGGCTTGCTGCGTTTGAACGAAGTCGAACAGGTGATGCTGACCTTTGCGCAAAATCTGGGCGTCAAGGTCATCCATGTCGATGCCGGCGCGGAATTCATGCGCCATCTTGCCGGCGTCACCGATCCCGAGCAAAAACGCAAAATTATCGGCCGCGAATTCGTCGAGGTGTTCCAGCGCGAATCGGCGAAACTGCCGAAAGTGAAATGGCTGGCGCAAGGCACGATATATCCCGACGTCATCGAATCCGCCGGCGCCAAAACCAAAAAAGCGCATGCCATCAAATCGCACCACAACGTCGGCGGCCTGCCCGAAAGTTTACATCTCAAACTCCTCGAACCTTTGCGCGAACTGTTCAAGGACGAAGTCCGCGAACTGGGCGTAGCCCTCGGATTGCCGCACGATATGGTGTATCGCCATCCCTTCCCAGGCCCCGGCCTCGGCGTGCGCATCCTCGGCGAAGTCCGCGCCGAATTCGCCGACCTGCTGCGCCGCGCCGACGCGATATTTATCGAAGAACTGCGCCGCAGCGGTTGGTACGAAAAAGTCGCGCAAGCCTTCGCCGTCTTCCTGCCGGTGAAGTCGGTAGGCGTCATGGGCGATGGCAGAACCTACGAATACGTCGTCGCCCTCAGAGCCGTGCAAACCACGGACTTCATGACGGCGCACTGGGCGGAACTGCCGTACGATTTATTGGGCAAAATATCCAACCGCATTATCAACGAAGTACGCGGCATCAACCGCGTGGTGTACGATATCTCGGGCAAACCGCCGGCGACGATTGAGTGGGAATGAGCGGCATTCGAAGTTACCTGATTTTCTTAAGTACTATCATCTGCTTGCTGTTTTTTAAAGATTGCAGCGGACGCATCGTCAATGGTGCAGATGCAGCCTGACTGCACCGTTATCTGCTATTTACAGTATATCGCTACTATTCGATCGTATTCATTTACGACATTTTCTCATGAAAGTGAAATTCCCTGAGGGAATGTTCGACGAGATCAGCTCCCACCGGAAATCTGTGCGCATTCATACCTCTTCTTTGCGTTTGAAAGGGTACAGACCCGAATCGGAAATGCCGCAAAGATATGTACATTGATATCTGTCAGAAAGTTTTTGAGTCCTTCCGTTAATTTCCAGATCGAATTTTAAGGAGTCGGTTATGACCTACCCCGATAATATGGGCGAATCGGTCGCTCATTTGCAGAAATCCGTCCAAAAGGCGCAGGATGAGCGCGATGCGAACACGTCTGACGACCAGATAACCAAGGAAAAAACCAGGGAACCGGTGCAAACCGGCACCCGCGATTATCCAGGCAATCCTTTGCCGCAACAACATCTGGACAAACCGGGCACGGAAGCCGAGATGACCCTCAAGCCGCAGTTCATGGCGCCCGATTATCGGGGGAGCGGCAAGCTGGCGGGGATGGTCGCCGTAATTACCGGCGGGGATTCGGGCATCGGTCGTGCGGTCGCCGTATTGTACGCGCGCGAAGGTGCCGATGTCGCGATCATTTATCTCAACGAGGACCAGGATGCGATCGATACGCAGCGCCATGTCGAAGCAGAAGGGCGTAGCTGTCTGCGTATTCCCGGCGATGTGCGCGATCCGGAATTTTGCCGGCGGGCGGTCGGGCAAGTGCACGACTATTTCGGTCATATCGACATCCTGGTCAATAATGCCGGATTTCAGGAACATGCCGAGTCTTTGCTCGATCTGACCGAAGAGCGCTTCGATTTGACCATGAAAACCAACGTGTACGGTTATTTTCATATGGCCAAGGCGGTACTGCCGTATTTAAAGCGCGGTTCGGCGATTATCAATACCGGCTCGGTCACCGGTCTCAAAGGGAATAAAGACCTGCTGGATTATTCGACCACCAAGGGCGCAATCCATGCTTTCACCATGGCGTTATCGTCCAATCTTTTGCCGCAGGGCATCCGGGTCAATGCCGTAGCGCCGGGGCCGGTCTGGACGCCGCTTAATCCCGCCGACAAATCGCCCGAAAAAATCGCCGGCTTCGGCGATACCACCGACATGCATCGTCCGGCGCAACCCGAGGAGATTTCGCCGGCTTATGTATTTCTGGCATCGCCAGTATGTTCCAGCTACATTACCGGCATCGTTCTGCCGATTACCGGATCTGTCGGGGAATGAGATTCCGTTCCAGGGGGAATTATTCGCCTATGATCTTGACCAGCACCCGTTTTCTGCGTTTGCCGTCGAATTCGCCGTAGAAAATCTGTTCCCACGGCCCCAGGTCGAGTTTGCCTGCGGTGATGGCGACGACGGTTTCGCGACCCATGATCTGGCGTTTGATGTGCGCATCGGCGTTGTCTTCGCCGGTGTCGTTGTGGCGATAAGCGGATATCGGCTCGTGCGGAGCCAGCCGTTCCAGAAACACTTCAAAATCGTGATGCAGACCGGATTCGTCGTCGTTGATGAATACTGATGCCGAAATATGCATGGCATTAACCAGAACCAGACCTTCACTGACCCCGCTTTCGCGGATGCTGGCGCTGACCTGATCGGTGATATTGATGAACGCCCGGCGGGTCGGAATATTGAACCAGAGTTCCTTGCGAAAATGCAGCATAGTGTTTCTCCAGAAAATGAGCGGGTAAAATAGGTAACTGTTACGGCCACGGGGCAGGCTCGATCTTATGACAAGTGTTGCCTGGTCGGCAAGAATGGCTGCGCTATACTATTAACACTGTTTAGGTTGCCGTGTTCTAATTATGTATAGTTATCCGGAGATTGGAGAAGGCATGAAAAAAATCGTACACAGAGCGGACAGTCGCGGCTTGGCCGA
>DAIETB010000122.1:0-10111 GCA_027345925.1 Sulfuriferula sp. | reverse complement strand
GCATATATCCGCTTCACACCCAACTGCTGACTAAAATAAAGCCCGGATCGGTGCGGATCAAAAAGCCGGATAGTCTCGAAGAAGAGCTTATTTACGTTTCGGGCGGAATGCTGGAAGTGCAGCCACATCTGGTTACGATTTTGTCCGATACCGCGATACGCGGACAGGATCTGGACGAAGCGCAGGCGCTTGAAGCCAAGCGTCGGGCGGAAGATGCCATGAGAGACCGGTCTTCCGTGATGGATTATGCCAGGGCGCAAATAGAACTGGCGGAAGCCATGGCGCAAATTGCGGCGATACATCAGCTTAAAAAACGTCATTAGGCATACAGAAAACGGCGGAACACTTGTACGCTGGCTATAAACAAAAGGCAAATCCGTCAGGATTTGCCTTTTGTTATTGGCGATTACCGGCTAGGCTGCCATGCCAATATCATGCTGCACGATTTATTCGGAGGAAAGGATTAGTTATGAATAATGCTGCGTACGAGCGAGGGGTGCAGAGGCTGAAAGAGGTCGATGAAGTCGCGGCGGATAGCGTCATGGAAAGCTTGTCCTCGATTTGTCCCGATTTCGGCAGATTTATTATCGAATTCGGTTATGGCGAAATACATAGCCGGCCCGGTCTGAGTCTGCAACAACGCGAACTGGCTACCGTTGCCGCGCTGACGGCTATGGGAACAGCACAACCCCAATTAAAAATTCATATCGGAGCTGCTTTGAATGTAGGTTTATCCAGAACTGAAATTGTGGAGACCATAATACAGATGGCCGTATACGCAGGTTTTCCCGCTGCGTTAAACGGACTGGCGGCGGCAAAGGAAGTGTTTGGCGAACGCGGGATACTTTAACGTTGCTATATCAGGGATAGTATAACAATAGCTTATAATTGCTGACATTGATTCGGTCGAGTTTCAATGTCAGTTTTCCGGAAATTTCGTCATGCGGCGAAATTCCCTGCTCAATGGCCGCCCTGCTGGCGTAGGACTGAGGATCGAAGTTGCGCTTTACGACGATTTCACCGGCATCGTTGATCAATGCCAGCGAAACGGATGGATACGCTATCGCTTTGCTGGACAGGTTTTCCAGTCCGAAAGTAACCTTCATCAAGTTCTGGTGTGCGGGATCAGCGATCAACTCGGAACTGCTGACTTTAATTGCTTCAATAGCGCGCGGTAATTCGATACTGCAACCGAAAGCCCGGCACAGGCTCGTCAAAGCAGATTTGGTTTGAGGAAAGTCGTTCGCAATCCTGTTTCGGTATAGATAAACGGATTGCAGCAGGAGCAGGAATATCAATATCAAGCTCGTCGCGCTAAATAGTGCAGAGCGAGGTTCTTTCCGCACGGGAAGGAAATCAATGTAATCATCCGGACCCCTCTCGCTGCCAACGGACGCGATCGGAACAGACGAAGCAGGGTCTGCGATATCGGCAGCATCGATATGATGTTCAATTTCGGCTTTCGCTGGCGCGTATTGCAATGGACCGTCTTCAGTATGCGCGGTTTCGTTCTTATCTGTTGAGTTACGATTTGAGACCGTCTCTTCCGATACATCCGGATACTGAACATCGGTCTCATCCGAACCCGCAGCCTCTGCGAGCGGCTCAGCCAGAGCATTCGGCTGCTCGGCGGGAGCATCCAGACTGTCGCTGCCGTCTATAGAGGCAGTATTGGTTTCATTGTCGTAATGACCGGCGAAAACAGAATCCTCCCGCACGGCATCAGTATGTGCTGACATTTCGGACGATTCAGGATCTTTTGCGCCAAACGAAACTGCTGCCGCGTCTGCGCCGGTAACAGCTAGCGGCGCGGTCGTCGCTATCCAGTGGGCATGCGCGTTAAATACCATACCGCAAACGCCGCATTGTACCATTCCGTCCGTATCGTGCAGTGCCGTTGCTGCTACACGGAATATCGTATGGCAAATCGGGCAGACGGTTTGCATCGTCAGTGCCGCTTGATACCCGATAGGCAGACCCAGCCTTCTTCGCTACGCCAGACAGTCAGGTCAAACCACGGCTGGTAAGCGTCAAGAATTTTGTCGGCCTGTTCGTCCAGTATCCCCGACAGTACAAGCTTGCCGCCGGGCCGGCAACGATCCGCCAGTAACGGCGCCAGAGCCAGCAACGGATTGGTCAGAATATTCGCAACCACGACGCTTACCCGGTTGCCCGGATCGGCATCGGGCAGATAAAATTCGGCTTGCACCCGATTGGCTAGTGCATTATCTCGAGCTGTCGTAATCGAAAGCGGATCGATATCTATCCCGTACGCGTGATTTGCACCGAATTTGAGCGCCGCTATCGCCAGAATTCCCGAACCGCACCCGTAATCAAGTACTTCGTCAGCTGACTGAACGTTCTGTTCCAGCCATTGTAGGCACAAGCGGGTAGTAGGGTGGGAGCCGGTTCCGAATGCCAGTCCGGGATCGAGCACCAGATTGATCGCATCGGGATTGGGGGCGTCATGCCAGCTGGGAACTATCCATAGACACTCCGAAATGGAGATAGGCGCGAATTCGGCTTGAGTCAGGCGTACCCAGTCCTGCTCGGCTATCGCTTCGATCCGATAATCGGGCAGTCGATAATTCACCGCTGCGGCAGCGTTCTGTAACAGTAATGGCACATCGGCATCCTGTGCGAACAGGCAGATTACTAGATTGCGTTGCCATAAGGTATCGACTGGCATGCCCGGCTCGCCGAACAGCGGAGTTTCTCGAACCGTTCCGGCCGCAGCATCTTCGATACTGACGGCAAGCGCGCCCGATTCCATCAGCGCTTCGGACAAGGTTTCGGCTTCTTCTTCGGTCGCAGGCAGGCTGACGGATTGCCAGGGCATATTATGTGTCCTATTTAGGCGCGGGTTTCGCCAGCTTGTGTTCCAGATAATGGATGCTGGTACTGCCCTGAATGAAGTTCTGGTCATGCATCAGATCTTGATGCAGAACGATGTTAGTATTCACTCCTTCCACAATCATTTCCATCAGGGCCGTGCGCATACGGGCGATCGCTTGTTCGCGGGTTGCGCCGTATGCCAGCAGTTTGCCTATCATCGAATCGTAATGCGAGGGTACCCAGTAATTCTGGTAAACGTGCGAATCGACGCGTATGCCCGGGCCGCCGGGCGCATGATACGCGGTGATCCGGCCCGGTGAGGGCATGAACGTATAAGGATGTTCGGCATTAATACGGCATTCGATTGCATGGCCGCGCAGTACTACGTCTTTCTGTTTGTAATGCAGAGGCGCTCCGGCTGCAATATGGATTTGTTCCTGCACAATATCGATTCCGGTTACCAGTTCGGTTACCGGATGTTCGACCTGAATCCGGGTATTCATTTCTATGAAAAAAAATTCGCCGTCTTCATACAGGAATTCGAAAGTGCCTGCACCTCGATAGTTAATTTTACGACAGGCCGCAGCGCAGCGTTCGCCGATTTTGTCCCGCAGTTTCGGGTCGAGTCCCGGCGCCGGAGCTTCTTCCAGAACTTTTTGATGGCGGCGCTGCATCGAGCAGTCGCGTTCGCCCAGATGGATGGCATTGCCGTGGGTGTCGGCAAGGATCTGGAGTTCTATATGACGCGGTTTTTGTAAATAGCGCTCCATATACACGACTGGATTGCCGAAAGCGGCCTGGGCTTCAGCCTGCGTCATCGCAACCGCGTTGAGCAAAGCGCCGTCGCTGTGGACGACGCGCATACCGCGGCCGCCGCCGCCGCCGGCCGCTTTGATAATGATAGGATAGCCGACGTCTCTGGCTATGCGGCGAATTTCTTCGGGATCTTCCGGCAGGGCACCGTCCGACCCCGGTACGCACGGCACACCCGACGCTTTCATGGAATTTTTGGCCGAAACCTTATCGCCCATCAAGCGTATGGTTTCCGGTCTGGGGCCGATAAAAACAAAGCCCGACGACTCGACTCGTTCAGCGAAATCGGCATTTTCTGCGAGGAATCCGTAACCCGGGTGGATGGCTTCGGCATCGGTCAATTCGGCTGCACTGATAATGGCGGGAACGTTCAGATAACTCAGAGCGGAAGAAGCAGGCCCTATACAAACGGATTCGTCGGCCAGCTTGACGTACTTGGCGTCAGCATCGGCTTCCGAATGTACGGCGACGGTTTTAATCCCCATTTCCCGACAAGCTCGCTGTATACGCAAAGCGATCTCGCCACGGTTGGCGATAAGAATTTTTTCAAACATGAGCGGCCTGTTTTTTTGAAGTGGAATTAGCCAATAATGAACAATGGTTCGCCGTATTCTACCGGCTGGCCGTTTTCGACCATGATGGCTTTAATCACGCCGGCATGATCGGATTCGATTTCGTTAAGCAGTTTCATCGCTTCGATAATGCATAGCGTATCGCCGACGGAAACATTCTGCCCCAATTCGACAAACGATTTTGCTCCCGGATTGGCTGCCCTGTAGAACGTACCGACCATAGGAGATTTGACGACGTGACCTTCTATGGCCGGTTCTGCTCCGGAAATTGCGGGAGGAGCTGCAGCAGCGGCGCTAGGTGCGGCTGTTGGCATAGGCATGGCGCCCATGTAAAAAGGATGTTGAGTGGCCGGCGGCGTTGCCCGAGCAATTCGTACCTTTTCTTCTCCTTCCGTAATTTCGAGTTCTGCAATGCCGGATTCTTCGACGAGATCTATGAGTTTTTTAAGTTTTCTCAGGTCCATGATATTCAAGCCTTGTGAGGATATTGGGTAAGCACGTATTCGAGTGCGAGTTCGTAGCCCTGAGCACCCAAACCGCTGATTACGCCTACTGCCAGATCGCTGAAATGCGAATGATGGCGAAAGGTTTCGCGTGCGTGGACGTTGGACAAATGAATTTCAATAAAAGGAATCGCAACGGCCGCCAGTGCATCTCTTATAGCGATGCTGGTATGAGTAAAAGCAGCCGGATTGATCAGTATAAAATCGACTTTCTGATACGCCGCATGGATCTGCTCGATCATGGCTGATTCGCTGTTGGTCTGGAAATCGCTCAGGATCGTATTAGCGGCGCGGGCGCGTACTTGCAGACGAATATTGATATCGGCCAAAGTATTGTTGCCGTAATGCGTCGGCTCGCGTACCCCTAGCATATTCAGATTGGGGCCATGCAGAACGAGCACATGCAAAGGCGGCGTAGAATCGATTGCAGGAGAATTCATAGCCGCAAGTTTGCCGAAATTAGACGGTAATGTCCAGACGTTTAGCGAAAATGAGTGTTATTGCTTTAACGTTTATGTAATAAAGGAGCAAGCAGATTAGTTAATTCGCGTTCGGTCATTTCGCCGGATCCGGCTGCGACCACGCGACCTTGCTGATCGATAACGATCGTGTAGGGCAACCCACCCGAATAATTGCCGCTGGCACGGGCCAGCGAAACCCCTTCCAGGTCGCTGACCAGAATCGGATAGTTGAAACCGGTTTTATTTGCATACGCCTGCACAGCCGACTTGTCGTCGATGGCTATGCCGACGAACTGCAAACCGTCTGCGCCATACTTCCGCTGCAGGCGAATAAAGCCCGGAATTTCGCGCTGGCACGGAGGGCACCAGCTGGCCCAGAAATTGACAACTAGAAGTTTACCTCGCCATTGCTGCAAAGGCTGGCGCACTCCCGCCAGATCGGGAAGTTGCGCATTGAAGATCGCGTCCGACGTAAGCTCAACGGGACGCGGTGCGCGATAAAACTGATAGCCGGAATAAGCGATGACCAAAGCGAGCGTAACGATGATCAGCCAGGAAGTTTTATTAGTCATTGGGCAGAATATTTATTCAGGGTTCGGGAAAATTCGGCTGGCGATTGATAGCCGATGACGTGTTCCGGAATTTCTTTGCCGTGCGCGTTGAAAAAAATCAGGGCGGGCGGCCCGAATACGCCGAATCGCTTGCGTAAAGCGTCATCATCGGCGGTATTGGCGGTAATGTCCGCCTGCAGCAGCGTCATCTTTGCCAACCGCTGGCGTATAACGGGATCGTCAAAGGTATCGCGGGCCATTTCCTTGCACGAAGTACACCAGTCGGCGTAAAAATCCAGCATCACCGGTTTGCCCTTCGAATGGGCGAGCACAGAGTCGAGTTCGGACAGGTTATGGACAGGCTGAAACACCAGCGCTTCCTGGTCTGGTTCAGGCGCTGCGGCAGTATGAAAAATCGCTAGCGGCTGCAATATGTCGCGTCCTCCGGCCAGCATGCCGGTAAATAGTCCTGCTCCCGCCAGCAATAGCAGGACGGCAAGTCCTTTCCATATCCGGCGCCAGCCGGAAGCGTTGTGCGGCAGGGCGTCGAGCGCATGCCAATATACGGCGGACAAGGTCAGCAGCATAGCCCACAGCAGCATTTGCAGCCATACCGCGATCAATGGCGTAATCAGCCAGATTGCCACGCCGAGCATCAGTACGCCGAAAAAATTCTTGATCGCGTTCATCCAGGAGCCGGCCCGCGGCAGCAAAGCACCCGCAGACAAACCGACCAGCAGCAAAGGTATGCCCATTCCGATCGCCAGCGAAAATAAAGCCCAGCCGCCCAGCAGCGTATTGCCGCTTTTTGCGATGTAAGCCAGCGCCGCCGCCAGTGGAGGCGCAACGCAGGGACCGACGATAAGCGCCGATAGGGCGCCCATGGCGAAAACTCCGATGAAATTGCCGCCTCTGATCCGGTTGCTGGCATCGGAAAATTTGCTTTGTATGAAGCTGGGCAATTGCAATTCAAAGAAACCGAACATCGACAGCGCCAAGGCCACAAACAAAGCGGCACCGATCGATAGTGCAACGGGGTTTTGCAGGGTATTGGAAATCAGGGTGCCCGATAAAGCCGCCACCACGCCGACGAGCGCATAGGTAATCGCCATGCCGAGTACATAGGCCACGGCCAGAAGAAAGCTGGAAAGCCGCGTAACGTGCTTCTGTCCGGCGATAATGCCGGATAAAATGGGTATCATCGGGAATACGCAAGGCGTCAGTGCAAGCAGTAACCCGGCACCGAAGAACGTAGCGATGACTATCCAGAAATTACCGCCATGCAAGGCGCGTTCGATATTGCTGCGGCTGGTATCGGACGCGTTTACAGGATAGTTTGCGGCGACATCGGAGGGCTGGGCGGTAGCCTCTGCGCTGTCTCCAGGCGCAAGCACCTTGGTTTGAGGAGGATAGCAGATGCCCAATTCGCTGCAGCCTTGATAACTCGCGCTGATTTGCGTTTTTTCGCCTGCGGTTAGCGGGCGGGAAAGCACCATGTCCACGGTAAAGTCATGATGATAGACTTTCATTTGCCCGAAATTCGGGTCGGATTTTATTTCCGGCGTGGGCAGAGCGAGCGTTTTTATACGCACTCCAGCCGGTTGTTTGACGGCAAAATGCAGTTTGTCTTGATACAGGTAATAGTGCGACGCTACCGTAAATCGCGCTTGCAGGGTATCGGGCTTGACTGCGACCAGCTGAACGCGAAATGCCTGGTCCGGGGACAGGAACGCAGGAGGATGCGGCAAATGCCCGGTTTGCGGTGCGGGCGCAATGGCCTGAGTAGCGATCGGGGGGGTAGCCGGCACACTAAAACGAGCCGCATTCGTTATCGGCGTATAACAGATACCGGCTTCCGCGCAGCCCTGGGCGACGCTTTGCAAGCGAAAAGTCGTGGTAGATGCGAGATGATACGGCACAAGGATTGCGATGCTGCGATGATAGATCTCCATGGTGCCGAAATTCGGGTCCTGCTTGATTTCTCCTGCAGGAAAAATCGGTGTCCCGAGCGTTGCGCCGTCTGCGCTGAATTTGAATTTGTTGCGATATAAATAATAACCGGGAGCGATATCATAATCAATTTCTATCCGGTTATTGGCTATCAGGTGCGCCGAAAACTTGAAAGCTTGTTCGGGTTCGAGAAAATCAGCAGCATAAGCGGAGCCGATTTGACTCAAAAAATAAATAACAAAAAATAAAACACGCATGGGTAGTCTCCAGAAGCTTGTAGTTATATATTACACACCCATATACAATTAATTATATTGGACGATGTTCGGTGAGTGTCCGACTGGCAAGCGGCCAAAAGGTTCGCTCTCGTTCGGACGCGTCGGGGGGAAAATGCGGTTATTAACAGGCCTAATTATAGTATTAAGTTTCCCTGCGCTGGAAATTTATACTCTGCTCGTCGTATATCACTTTATCGGGTGGTGGGTAATCGTTTTGCTTGCACTGTCGGCGCTGGCCGGCATGAGCTTGATCGCGGAAGAGCGGGTTGCGTTTTTTGCGCGCATGGTCATGAACCTGCAAAAAGGCGGATCGCCGTTCCGCGTCTTGTTGCAAAGCGGACGGACCATGATAGCCGGCGCGTTGCTGATATTTCCCGGCCTGCTCAGCGATGTGCTGGCATTATTGATTTTACTGTTTCCGTTGCGCTGGGTTGGGCGCGGGTCCAAATCCGCAGTTCCTCCGGGAATTATCGAGGGCGAATTCAGTCGTGCGCCGGACGAAGTGATTGCCAAAAAGCGATAATTTTTCTGCCGGTACGCTAACGATAGTAATTTAATACCAGATTTGGTACATTGGCTCCGGATTGTTAATTGAGTACTAATTATGATTGCTCCCTTTAATGTCGTAGTTCTGGCAGCCGGTCGAGGCCAGCGCATGAAATCTGAACTTCCCAAGGTCTTGCAGCCGTTAGGCGGCAGACCCATGCTGGTGCATTTGCTCGAAGCCGCGCGCACCGTCGAGCCACTGCAAATCTGCGTCATTTACGGTTATGCGGGCGACCAGGTACGCCTGGCTCTGGCGGAAGAAGATCTGACCTGGGTGTTGCAAGCCGAACAGCGCGGAACCGGTCATGCACTGATGCAGGCATTGCCTCATCTGGCGCCTTCCGGCGTTACGCTTATTTTGTATGGCGATGTCCCCCTGGTTACCGCAGAGACCATGCAGAATCTCACTGCGCTGGCCGTGCAGGATTGCGTGGCCTTATTGACGACCACCCTCGCCGATCCTTCTGGTTATGGGCGTATCGTCCGTAACGAAGCGGGAAATGTGACCAGAATTGTCGAAGATAAGGATGCCGATGCGGCAATCCGGTCTATCAATGAAATTAATACCGGTTTGATGGCGCTACCTACGCAAAGACTGTCCGACTGGCTCGGACGATTGCGCAACGACAATTCCCAAGGCGAATACTATCTGACCGATATTATCGCTCTGGCCGTCGAAGACGGGGTGGAAATACAAACTTCCCAACCCATGCATTCATGGGAAACGCTCGGTGTGAACGATAAAATTCAACTGGCCGGACTAGAGCGCCAGCTCCAGCAAAACATTGCCCGCAATCTGATGGCGCAAGGCGTGACGCTGCTCGACCCGGCGCGGCTCGATGTGCGCGGCAACCTGCAGTGCGGGCGCGATGTCAGCATCGACGTCGGCTGTGTGTTCGAAGGCGACGTTGTGCTGGGCGATAACGTGCAAGTGGGCGCTTACTGCGTATTGTCTGAAACGAATATCGGTGCCGGCACTCGCATCGCGCCGTTTTCTCATCTGGTCGGCGCGACCGTGGGCCAGAACACTCGCATTGGCCCGTTCGCCCGCCTGCGGCCGGGTACCGAGCTCGCGGCGGATGTGCATATCGGCAATTTCGTCGAAGTCAAAAACAGTCAGGTCGATACCGGCTCAAAAATCAACCATTTGTCCTATGTCGGAGACAGTACGGTAGGCAAGCAGGTCAATATCGGCGCCGGCACGATCACCTGCAATTACGATGGCGTCAACAAACATCGCACCGTCATAGAAGACGAGGCTTTTATCGGTTCCGATACGCAATTGATCGCGCCGATAACGGTAGGCAAGGGCGCAACGATAGGCGCCGGTTCCACCATTACCAAAAATGTGTCTGCCGGCATGCTTACCCTGTCGCGCAGCGCGCAAATAACAGTCCCCGGATGGCAGCGTCCCGATAATAAAATCAAGGAATAATTCATGTGTGGTGTCGTAGGCGCGGTAGCGCAACGCAATGTAGTGCCAATTTTACTGGAAGGCTTGCGCCGGCTCGAATATCGGGGATACGATTCGGCCGGGCTGGCAGTGATTAATGAAGGTCTGCATCGGGTGCGCAGTACCGGCCGCGTCGCGTCATTGGCCGA
>DAIETB010000114.1:0-3539 GCA_027345925.1 Sulfuriferula sp. | reverse complement strand
ATTGCAATACTTGCGGAAAAATTACACGGTGCATGTAGGCAGTTTTATCGACGATCCCGCCGACTGGCGATATGAATCCGAAATCCGGGCCTTAAGCGGCGAATACTGCCTGCGGCCTTTGTCCTCCCGGTCAGGAAAACTGCGCAGCCTGAGCGGCTTTTTGACCGGCGAAGCGTTATCCCTGCCCTATTATCGCGATCCTGCGCTGCAGAGCTGGGTAAATACAACCGTCGCTAAATACGATATCCGCAATATGGTGGTGTTTTCCTCGGCGATGGCGCAGTACATCGAACCTTACAACGAAGCGAAACGGGTCATGGATTTCGTCGATATCGATTCCGACAAATGGCAGCAATACGCCCTGACCAAAAAGTGGCCCTACAATTCGGTCTATCGGCGCGAAGGCAGGCGACTGCTTGATTACGAGCGCGCAATCGCCCGATGCTTTACTGCTTCGTTTTTTGTTTCGCCTCATGAAGCGGAGCTATTCCGCCAGCTTGCGCCCGAATCGGCCGGTAAAGTCCATTATTTTAACAACGGTGTCGATGCGGAATATTTTTCGCCAGACCATCTTTATTCCAACCCGTATTCATCCGGGGAACAAGTCGTGGTATTTACCGGCGCCATGGACTACTGGCCTAACATCGATGCCGTATCCTGGTTTGCCCGCGACATATTTCCTTTGATACTGCGGCAGCATCCGCGCGCGCGTTTTTATATCGTGGGTTCAAATCCCGCGCAGGCCGTGCAACAGCTCGCTCAATTGCCCGGTATTGCGCTGACGGGAAAAGTAGACGATGTACGCCCTTATCTGGCGCATGCAAGCCTTGCTGTCGTACCGTTGCGCATAGCCCGAGGAGTGCAGAACAAGGTACTCGAAGCGGTAGCCATGGCAAAATCCGTCGTCGCAACGCCGCAAGCCCTAGCTGGAGTCACCTCAGCCATCCAGGCGTGCTGTACCGTAGGCGAACAGGCCGCGGAATTTGCGGCGCGGGTGACCGAACTGCTCCATCGCTCCTTGCCGCCGAATCTTGCGGGCAGAGACGCAATCCTGAAACAATACGACTGGCAACGCAATCTGGCGCAGATCGATGCCTGTTTAACGGATATCCCGGCATGAACGAGAGCAGAGTTTCTTCTATGCCGGAGCTGCGCGCTGCGCCCCGTTTTGATACCGCCTGGACTTTCCATGCCCTTGCCGCACTATTTCTGGCGCTGATTATCCTGCTTGCTTATCATTCGGTAGTCCGCTTTACTGTCGAAACCTGGCTGGGCAATCAGACCTACATGCATGGTTTTTTCATTCCGGTGATTTCGGGCTGGCTGATCTGGCGGGAACGCGACAGCCTGAAGCCGGTAGTACCCTGCATCGCCTGGCCTCCGCTCATGTTGCTGTTTCTGGCGGGTATCGGATGGGAACTGGGTTATCAATCCGGTTCGATGGTCGTTCAGCAATACAGCGTAGTCGCCATGATAGTGCTCGCTGCCTGGATAATACTGGGCAACGCCGTATTCCGGACACTTCGTTTTCCGCTGCTGTTTTTGTTTTTCGCCGTTCCGTTCGGCGAAGCCCTGATTCCGGCCATGATTCAGTTTACAGCTAATTTCACTGTGGATGCCTTGGCATTCACCGGCATCCCGGTTTACCGCGACGGCAATTTCATCAGCATTCCCAGCGGCAACTGGTCGGTAATCGAAGCTTGCAGCGGATTGCGTTATTTCGTAGCCTCCGTGACTCTGGGCGTTCTGTACGCCCATCTGGCTTACCGCAGCCTGACCAAAAAATTCCTGTTCGTACTCGCCGCCTTGCTGGTGCCCATTTTCGCCAATGGCGCACGAGCCTATCTGATAGTCATGATCGGGCATCTGAGCAACATGACTCTGGCTGTAGGTATAGACCATCTGATCTATGGCTGGATATTTTTCGGTATTGTAATGCTGTTGCTCTTTTGGGTAGGGTCGTGGTTTCAGGAACGTCCTGCGCCGCAAACCGCTGCTGCAAACCGGATTCCCGCGCCACGTTTTCCAACCGGAACTTTTTCTGCCGGCAAACTTGTACTGGCAGCCGCTGCAATCCTGACACTGACAACCGCGCCGGCCGGTTATGCTCAATTTGTCGGGCAACGGCTGAATCAGCCTGCCCGGATTGCGCTTGCGCCACCGCCTTCTACCGGCGGTTGGCAACAAAGCGTTTTAAGCCTCAACGACCTGCATCCGCATTATCTGGGCAGTGTGGCGCAGTTTGCGCAGAATTATTCTTCGCGGGGCAAACGGATATTCCTGTATACGGCCTATTACCGTCAACAACATCCCGGTACGGAACTCATCACCATCAACAATAAACTGGTGACCAGCAACGATCCGGTCTGGCAGCAAACCCTGAGTACGAAACGAGATATCCCCATTCAGGGCGGAATCATACCGGTTACCGAAGAAAAACTGATTTCCGGCAACCGGAAATTACTGGTATGGGAATGGTATTGGATCGACGGACGCCGGATCAATAATCCCTACATCGCCAAACTGCTGGAAGCCAAAAGCAAGTTATGGAATCACCAGGACGATGCTGCCGTGGTCGTAATCGCCACTCTTTACGTCGATCGGGCCGACGCCGAGCGCAATCTGCGGGATTTTCTGCAAAAAATGCTGCCCGGAATCGATCACATGCTCAACCATGCTCACCAGTAACCGCCAGCGATGACTATTCCGCCCTCGTCTGCCCGGCTCCCCTTAATCGCCCATGTCATTTATCGCCTGGACACAGGCGGACTGGAAAACGGCCTGGTTAACCTGATCAACCACATGCCGGAAAACCGTTATCGTCACGCCATCCTCTGCCTCAAAGGCCATACCGAATTTAGCCGGCGATTGCACAGAAACGACGTGATGCTGTTCGACCTGGAGAAACGCGAAGGGCAGGACTGGGGCCTGTACTGGCGACTTTTACGCATTTTTCGTTCCATACGGCCTCAAATAGTACACACCCGCAATCTAGCCACTCTGGAAGCGTCCGTCCCCGCTTGTCTGGCCGGCGTAAAAGTGCGTATCCACGGCGAACACGGCCGCGACATAGGCGATCTGAACGGTGAAAACAAAAAAAACATTCTGCTGCGCCGCGCGCTGATGCCTTTTGTCAGCCACACCATTGCCCTGTCGCGCGATCTGGAATCGTACGTACAGGAAAAAATCCGCGTAGCGCCAGAGAAAATCACGCAAATTTACAATGGCGTGGATGCAGACAAATTTCATCCGGCCGATAACAAGCGTACCGATTTACCTTATTCCGAAAAAAAATATGTCGTATTCGGCAGCGTGGGTCGAATGCAGGCCGTGAAAGATCACGCCTCGCTGATACACGCTTTCATCGCGCTTATCCGCACCCGGCCCGAATACCGGGACACGGCTCGACTGATGATCGTGGGAGACGGCCCGCTCCGGCACGAAGCGCTATCGCAACTGGAAACGGCAGGATACGGAGAACTGGCCTGGCTGCCAGGCGGTCGCGACGACATACCGGATCTGATGCGTCAAATGGATGT
>DAIETB010000098.1:0-4117 GCA_027345925.1 Sulfuriferula sp. | reverse complement strand
CATAATGGCAGGAAGGTAGCTAATCCAGGGTTTGAGAAAGTCGACACGGTATCCGGACAAAATTGACGCGGACCCTCTTTGACTTGCTGATACTAAGCTTCAATGCGGCAGCCAAGTCGGTTAATTGCTTGATAAGGCACTTTACACGAGCAGATTTAGTACTCTGTGAAATTATTATTACAATTTAATGACATTCATTTTTCGTCCAGCGGCGGCGCCATTTCTTGTTCGTCGTTTGTGACGCCTAAGCTGAACAGGACGACGGCGATCAGGCCGTGACTGCCGGTCCGGTTGGCGAGAGTTACTGTCGCCGATTCGCGTTCGGCAATGGCCTGCACGATAGATAGCCCGATGCCGCTGCCTTCGGTATCTTGTCCGGCAGCGCGGAAAAAGCGGTCAAAGACGCGCGGCAGCAATACTTCGGAAATTCCCGGCCCCGTGTCGGCGATTTCGACCCGGGCATAGCCGTTTGCGGCGGCGATACGGATATCGACGCGGCCGCCCGGCGGGGTATAGCGAATGGCGTTGTCGAGCAGATTGCCGAGCAATATGCGTATGTCGCCGGAATTTGCAATAATGATCGCTGCGTCGTTCTGGGTCAGACCGAGGTCGATCCGGCGACAGTCGGCCAGCGGAATAAAATCCGCGATCATGTTTTTAACCACGGCATTCAGATCCGTAGCGCTCTGGACGACGGCATGGGTATGCGCTTCATAGCGGGCGATGTGTAGCAGTTGAGCGACGAGATGGGCGGCCCGCGAGACGCCGCGCTGCATTTCTTCGACTCGGGCGCCGAATTCGGCATGCGACGCGCTGCGCGGCAAATTATCTATCTGCAATTGCAGCGCCGCCAGCGGCGTGCGCAATTCGTGCGCGGCATCCGACAGAAAGTGGCGCTGAGCGGACAGCGCCTGACTCAGGCGATATACCAGAGCATTCATGGCATGGATCAGCGGCGCGACTTCGACCGGCACATTGCCGACGACGAGCGGTTCGAGATTGCCTAGCTCGCGCCGGGCGGCGGCTTCCGTAACCAGTTGCAGCGGTTTTAGCAGATGGCTGACGACTAATCCGATCAGCAGCCACGATAAGGGAATCAGCGTGGCAATCGGCAACAATACGCGCATGGCGGAGTTGGTGGCGATTTCGAGTCGTACATCCGAATTTTGCGAAACCTGTACGATGCGGTCGGGATGGATCATAGTGTACGCTCTCCAACGGGCATCGCTATTCGCTTCCGGCAGCAGCAAGTCGGCAAACCCCGAGCGAGCCGCTAGCGGTAAATGAAATCCGGGCCGCGAAGAACGGACGGCGTTGAGACCGAGCTTTACCTGTATCACGAAATCGCGCGCTTGCTCCTTGGGGCTTTCCTTGCGAAACCGGACCTGCATCGACTGCAACTGCGAACCTTCGTCCACGCTGCGCGCGATTTCGATCAACTGATGGTCGAGCAATGCGTCGGCTTCTTTCAGGGCAAGGTAAAACGAAATGCCGCCGGTAATCCCGCCGACCAGCGTCAACAGTCCGACCAGCCAGAGTATCAGTTGCCGCTTTAGCGATCTCAAGAGCGTCTCATGCGGGATGTTTGACTACCATCCAGCCTATGCCGCGCACATTACGGATGATGTCGTTATCGAATTTTTTGCGCAGATAATGTATCAGTACGTCGACCGCATTGTTGCCTACTTCCCGGCTCCATTCGTAGAGCCGGTTTTCTATCTGCTCGCGGGAAAAAATCGTGCCCGGGCTGTCGAGCAGAATATAGAGCAAGGCGAATTCGCGGGCCGGCAGCAGCAGGGTTTTGCCGCGGTAACTCGCTTCGTGCGTCGCCAGCATCAGCGAGATTTCGCCGTTGCCGATGACGACTGGAGCCTGCTCGTCGGTGCGGCGCAGAATGGCGCGCACCCGGGCCATCAATTCCTTGAAACCGAACGGTTTGACCAGATAATCGTCCGCGCCGGATTCCAGCCCGGCAACCTTGTCGTCGATTTCGTCCCGCGCAGTGATAACGAGTAAAGGAGTGGCGTCGCCGCGCTCGCGTATCGCCTTTAAAATATCCAGTCCGGATTTATTGGGCAAGCCCAGGTCCAGCAATATCAGTTGATATTGACCGGCGACGATCGCCCGTTCGCCTTCCAGGCCGTCACGCGCCCAGTCGACCTGCATGCCGGCATCGCTCAGCGCTCGCGTCAGGCTCAGACCTATCATCGAGTCGTCTTCGATCAGCAGGATCGAATGCGGAATCAGTGCCGTTGCTGCAAGATTAAATAAAGACATGAACTGCGGACGTCATGAACAAAGATGATCCAGAATTATCGATGTCGGAATTATGACAGCGCAATGTGACATAGATATGTACAGGCGGCGAATGGTCGAGAACGTTATCGGCGCTCAGTATTGAGGTACGGCGTTTACGATACGATCGCATGCATATCGCCCAGACCGATATCGATCTGGTCAAAGCGTATAAAGGCTGCAGAACGAATCCGGATGCGGTCCGCACGTCCGGAAGTCTCTTCGTCGCGAGGGACTTCGAGCACCGTTCGGTCAGGTATAGGCGCGTTCCTGGCGTGTTTTCTCGAACAGTATGTCCCGAATGCCATGACCGAGGCGCAGGCCGCGTTGCTCGAATTTGGTCAATGGCCGATAGTCGGGCCGTGGCGCGTAATCGGCTGCCGTGTTGACGAGCGATTCCTGCTCCGACAGCACGCTCAATATCTGTGCGGCATAATCTTCCCAGTCGGTGGCGCAATGCAGGTAGCCGCCCGGGGCGATTTTCCCCGTGAGCAGCGCGATAAACCCGGGCTGTATCAGGCGGCGTTTATGGTGGCGCGACTTATGCCACGGATCGGGAAAAAAAATATGCACGCCGTTCAGGCTGTTATCCGCGATCATGTGTTGCAGCACTTCGACGGCATCGTGCTGGACGATGCGTACATTGTCGAGTTCGCGCTGCCTGATCTGCTTGAGCAGACTGCCGACTCCGGGGTCGTGGACTTCTATGCCCAGATAATCGTTGCCGGGATGCGCGGCGGCGATTTCGGCGGTCGCGTCGCCCATGCCGAAACCGATTTCCAGGATTTTCGGCGCGACGCGGCCGAAAGCCGCCTCAAGATCCATCGTCTGAGCGCTATAGGGAATGCCGTAGACGCTTTGCAGCTGTTCCTGCGCCCGTCGTTGTGCGACCGACATGTGACCGCGGCGCAGGACGAAACTTCGGATGGGCCGACCGACCGGACTGGCTTGGTCGTTCATCAGCTGCCGATCACGCCGGCGACGGGCGAAGAAGGGCTGGCAGTATAGATTTTTTTGGCCATGCGTCCAGCAAGAAACGCCTCGCGTCCGGCCTGTACGGCTTTTCGCATCGCGCCCGCCATCATCACGGGCTGCTACGCGCCGGCAATTGCCGTATTCATCAGTACGCCCGCACAGCCCAGTTCCATCGCGATGGCGGCATCGCTGGCAGTGCCGACGCCGGCATCGACGATGACGGGTACGCGCAATTCGTTAATGATGATTTGCAGATTCCATGGATTGAGTATGCCCATCCCGGAGCCGATGAGCGACGCCAGAGGCATGACCGCGACGCAGCCCATCGCTTCGAATTGCCGGGCGACAATAGGGTCGTCGGAGGTGTAAACCATGACCTTGAAGCCTTCCCGGATCAGAATCTCCGCTGCCTTGATCGTTTCGATCACGTTGGGGTACAGGCTTTTCGGGTCGCCCAGCACTTCCAGCTTGACCAGGTCGTGGCCGTCCAGCAATTCGCGCGCCAGGCGCAAGGTGCGTACTGCATCTTCAGCGCTATAGCAGCCTGCGGTATTGGGCAGGTAGGTGTACCGGCTGGGGGGCAGGGCGTCGAGCAGGCTCGGCTGGTTCGCATCCTGGCCGATATTGGTGCGGCGTATCGCCACGGTGACGATCTCTGCGCCGCTGGCTTCTACAGCGAGTCGAGTTTCATCAAAATCCTTGTATTTTCCGGTGCCTACCAGTAACCGTGAGTCGTAGCTTTTGCCAGCAATAATTAGCTTGTCCATAAATGCCTTAATTGTTCCTTATTGAGCGAATTAACCACCACCTACGGCGACTACAATTTCCAGTTGGTCGCCGTTATGGA
>DAIETB010000088.1:0-3948 GCA_027345925.1 Sulfuriferula sp. | reverse complement strand
TGGTCGACGCGGGTTTGCTGTGGGCGGTTAAATGGCTGATGGGGCGGAGCGATACATGAGTAAACGCTGGTATGTAGTGCACGCCTATTCCGGATTTGAAAAAACGGTACAGCGTACCTTGCTCGAACGGATAGAGCGCGCGGGAATGCAGGAAATGTTTGGTCAGATCCTGGTGCCTGTTGAAGAAGTTGTGGAAATGAAGGGCGGTCAGAAATCCATATCCGAACGTAAATTTTTCCCCGGCTATGTACTGGTCGAGATGGAAATGAACGACGAGACCTGGCATCTGATCAAGGATACGCCTAAGGTTACCGGATTTGTCGGCGGTACCGCGATGAAACCTACGCCTATCAGCGTCAAGGAAGTCGACGCGATACTGCATCAGATCCAGGAAGGCGTCGAGAAGCCCAGACCCAAAGTGCTGTTTGAGGTGGGCGAGTCGGTGCGCGTCACGGATGGTCCGTTTAACGACTTTAACGGCAACGTGGAAGAAGTAAATTACGACAAGAGCAAATTGCGCGTGTCGGTGCTGATTTTCGGTCGCGCGACGCCGGTCGAACTGGATTTCAGTCAGGTAGAAAAAGCGTAGGAACGGCGTAAGGCCGGAATGTATGATTACGGGGAGAGATGGCGGGGTCGGGATATGAATCCCGGCATTGCTGCTTCGTTATTACCCATTTAAAGGAGTGTTTAAAGTGGCAAAGAAAATCGTTGGCTACGTAAAGCTGCAGGTCGCTGCCGGTAAAGCGAATCCAAGTCCTCCGATCGGTCCGGCGCTAGGCCAGCGCGGTCTCAATATCATGGAGTTCTGCAAAGCGTTCAACGCGCAGACCCAGGGTATGGAGCCCGGTCTGCCCATACCGGTCGTCATTACCGCTTATGCGGACAAGAGTTTTACTTTCGTACTGAAGACGCCTCCGGCGTCCATACTGATCAAAAAAGCAGCCGGCGTGCAAAAAGGCAGTCCGCGTCCCCATACCGACAAAGTGGGCAAGCTGACCCGTTCGCAAGCGGAAGATATCGCGCGCGCTAAAATGCCGGATCTGACCGCTGCCGATATGGACGCTGCAGTTAAAACCATCGCTGGCAGCGCACGCAGCATGGGCATAGAAGTGGAGGGTGCATAATGGCCAAGTCGTCAAAACGCCAGCAGGCGATCAAGGCAAAAATTGATCGCACCAAAATATATCCGGTAACGGACGCGTTGAATCTGATCAAAGAGACTGCAACCGCTAAATTCGACGAATCGATCGATATTGCCGTTAATCTCGGTATCGATGCGCGCAAATCGGATCAACTGGTGCGCGGATCGGTAGTATTGCCGCGCGGTACGGGCAAGACGGTGCGCGTTGCTGTGTTCGCCCAGGGCGAAGCGGCGAATGCGGCGCGCGCAGCAGGCGCGGACATTGTCGGTTTCGAAGATCTGGCTGCCGAGATCAAGGGCGGTCGCATGGATTTCGATGTGGTCATAGCGAGTCCGGATGCCATGCGCGTCGTCGGCCAGCTCGGTCAGGTACTGGGCCCGCGCGGTCTGATGCCTAACCCTAAAGTTGGTACGGTGACGATGGACGTAGCCGGAGCAGTACGCAATGCCCGCGCCGGACAGGTGCAATACCGTACGGATAAGGGCGGTATCGTGCAATGTACCATCGGCCGTGCTTCGTTTGAAGTCGATGCTTTGCGCGAAAATCTGGTCGCTTTGGTCGACGCGCTGAACAAGGCTCGTCCCGCCAGCGCAAAAGGCGTTTACATGAAGAAGGTCTCGGTATCAAGCACCATGGGTGCCGGTGTTCGGATTGATGGCGGCAGCCTTGCAAATTGATTGAACAAGGCCGTTCGGTTACGGCAAATGCTGTGGCCGGACGGCTGGCAAGAACTTTGGGCGGTCTGCACGGAAGTGCGGGCTGGTTATCAAAGACCGTTGGGGTTGGGCTGTTGATGATAATTGCAGTCGAACTTAATTCGGGATTTTTGTTGCGGTTTTAAAAATCCTGCCCAGCGTAGATGGCGTGCCCCGAAACAGGATCGGCTTTTGCACTATTGGTAGCTCCTGATGAAAGGTCGTCGATTCTCGGATTGCGCCGGTTTTATCGCCTGCGAAATTCGATGTTAATGGAAGGAGGTAAGACCTTGAGTCTGAATCTAGAGGAAAAGAAAGCGGTTGTAGCTGAGTTGAGCAGCGAACTGCTAAGTGCTCAAACCATCGTGATCGCCGAATATCGCGGCATGGGTGTAGTGAGCATGACCGGTTTGCGTGTTAAAGCGCGGGCCAGTGGCGTGTATCTGCGCGTGTTGAAAAATACGCTGGTACGCCGGGCGATTTCTGAGACGGCTTTTGCCGGATTGGCCGACCAACTGGTCGGTCCGCTGGTATACGGCATTTCCAGAGATCCCGTTTCGGCTGCCAAGGTGTTGTCGGATTTCGCCAAAACCAACGATAAGTTGGTAATCAAGGCGGGCGCTATGGCTAATTTCGTGATGACTGCAAAAGATGTCGCGAATCTGGCCAATATGCCTAGCCGCGATGAATTGTTGTCGAAATTGATGGGTACTATGCAGGCACCTGTTACTCAGTTCGTACGTACGCTTAACGAAGTTCCGACCAAGTTTGTGCGCGGTCTGGCTGCTGTTCGCGATAAGCAGGCAGCGTGACCCCGTAGCGTACGCGCTACGATATTTATTACTTTCCCATCAGGAGAATTACTATGGCTTTGTCCAAAGCTGAAATTTTAGATGCAATTGCTAACATGACTGTGCTTGAACTGTCCGAAATGATCAAGGACATGGAAGAAAAATTCGGCGTTTCCGCAGCGGCTGCAGCCGTTGCCGTTGCGGCGGCTCCTGCTGCCGGCGGCGCTGCGGCAGAAGAGAAAACCGAATTCGACGTTATTCTGACCGGTGCCGGCGAGAATAAAGTCAATACCATCAAAGTGGTCCGTACCATCACCGGTCTGGGCTTGAAAGAAGCTAAAGATCTGGTCGACGGCGCACCTAAACCAGTCAAGGAAGGCGTTTCCAAAGCTGATGCAGATGCGGTTGCCAAGCAATTGATCGAAGCGGGCGCTACTTGCGAAGTTAAGTAAGCCTATTTCTGGCATCGTCCGGACTTGTCCGGACGATGCAGAAAATATAAGACAGCGGCACTACTTTTGGCGTCCGTTGTCTTTTGTCTTCTGCGCAGGTTCCTCTAGGAGATTCCATGAGTTATTCTTTCACCGAAAAAAAACGTATCCGTAAAAGTTTTGCAAAGCGTGCAAACATACTAAAGGTACCTTTTTTATTGGCCACACAACTTGACTCATTTCGTGCGTTTTTACAGGAAGATACCGCTCCTGAAACGCGGGCGAATGAAGGTTTGCAGGCGGCATTTACGTCGATATTTCCGATTGCCAGCCATTCGGGCAACGCCAAGCTGGATTTTGTCAGCTACGTGCTCGGCGAGCCGGCGTTCGATATGGTCGAATGCCAGCAACGCGGGCTGACTTATGCTTCGCCGCTGCGCGCCAAAGTTCGCCTGACGATTATGGACAGGGAAGCTTCCAAGCCTACGGTAAAAGAAGTTAAAGAACAGGAAGTGTACATGGGCGAAATGCCGCTTATGACACCGACCGGTTCGTTTATCATCAACGGTACCGAGCGCGTGATCGTGTCGCAATTGCACCGCTCGCCGGGCGTGTTTTTCGAGCATGACCGGGGTAAAACCCATAGCTCGGGCAAATTGCTGTTTTCCGCACGGATTATTCCTTACCGCGGTTCATGGCTGGATTTCGAATTCGACGCCAAGGATTATCTGTATTTCCGTATCGATCGTCGCCGCAAGATGCCGGTCACTACCTTGCTGAAATCGCTGGGCTACAACAACGAGCAGATACTGGCCGAGTTTTTTACTACCGACACGTTTCACCTGAATGATCAGGTCATCCGTTTCGAGCTGGTGCCCGATCGACT
>DAIETB010000033.1:0-18157 GCA_027345925.1 Sulfuriferula sp. | reverse complement strand
GTCCAGATATAGTTGTCATTGAAGGCGCTAATCGGACTTATGCTTAAATCGGCGTTCATACAGACATGATAGCATGACAAATCCAGATACAACTTCGGCAGAGTGGTTCCGCAGTCCGTTAGGGCAATATCTACAAGCCCGCGAGCTCGCTTATTTCGATCAGACGGTGATGGATATGTTCGGTTTTAATGCCTTGCAAGTCGGGCAGTCGCATATGGATTTATTGCGCAACAGCCGGATATCCCACCGTTTTATCGTGGATAACGTCGCGACCGGCCATGTGTTGGCGGAACCCGGGCATTTGCCCTTTTCCGCGCAATCGGTCGATTTGCTGGTATTGCCCCATTTGCTGGAATTTTCTCCGTACCCACATCAGATATTACGTGAAGCGGAACGGGTTTTGATCGCCGAAGGCAATTTGCTGATCAGCGGTTTCAATCCGCGCAGTTTATGGGGTTTATATAGCGGTTATAAAAAGCGCGGTTCGGGATTTCCGTGGCGAGGGAATTTTATTAATTTCAGCAGGCTGAAGGATTGGCTTAATTTACTCGGTTGCGATATTGCAGGTTGGCGCATGTGTTGTTATGCGCCGCCCTTTGCCCGGATTCCGTGGGTGCATCGCTTTGAATTCATGGAAAAAGCAGGCGACCGGTGGTGGGCGATGGGAGGCGGGGTATATTTTATCCATGCGATCAAACGGGTGCACGGCATGCGCTTGATTACGCCGAGCTGGCAAGGAAAAAAGAAACGGGTTCCTGCCTTGCGCCCGGCGACGCAGGGCATACAGAATGGAAGAAAAACAGATTATGAGTGAATTGCCGGTGGTCGAGATTTATACCGATGGTGCCTGCAAGGGCAATCCGGGCGTGGGTGGATGGGGCGCATTGCTGGTTAGCGGGGCCCACCGTAAAGAATTATTCGGCGGCGAAGCGATGACTACCAATAACCGGATGGAACTGATGGCGGTAATCGCCGCTCTGGAAAGCCTGAAAGTGCGCAGCCGGGTGTTATTGCATGCCGATTCGCAATATGTGCTCAAAGGCATATCGGAGTGGCTGCCGAACTGGAAAAAACGCGCCTGGCGCACCAGCGCGAATGGGCCGGTCAAAAACTTGGATTTATGGCAACGGCTCGATGCTGTGGCTGCATTGCACGACGTGCAATGGATCTGGGTCAAGGGTCATGCCGGGCATGCCGGCAACGAGCGTGCCGACGCGCTGGCGAATATGGGTGTTGCGCAACAGCAGCAAAATTGATTTTAAACCGATTTTTTGATAGACGAGATTTATGCCGTTATTAACGATAGAAAACGCTTCTTTGGCATTCGGCCATTTCGCCCTGCTGGACCGGGCGAGCTGGGTAATAGAGCCCGGAACGCATTTAGGCCTGATAGGTCGTAACGGGGCTGGAAAATCAAGCCTGCTGAAAGTGCTGGCTGGGGAATACCCGCCCGACGACGGGGTGGTATGGCGGCAGCCCGGCATGAAGCTGGGATATGTGCCGCAGGAGCCGGTACTGGACCCTGCGCATACGGTTTACGAAGCGGTCGCTCTTGGGTTGGGTGATGCAAGCCGGCTGCTGCTGGATTATCATGTGGTGACGCATAAAATGGGCGAACCCGAGGCCGATTTCGAAGCCTTGATGACGCAGATGCAAACGCTGCAAACCGCGCTCGAAGCGCTCGACGGCTGGACCTTGCAGGCCCGCGTCGAAACGGCGTTGAGCAAACTCAAATTGCCCGAGGACGTACTGGTCGGCACCTTGTCGGGCGGACTTAAAAAGAGAGTTGCTCTGGCGCGGGCGCTGGTGGCGGAACCGGATCTGCTGCTGCTCGACGAGCCCACCAACCATCTCGATCTGAGTTCCATCGAATGGCTGGAGGAATTAATCCGCAATTACGCCGGCGGCGTAGTGGTGATCACCCACGACCGGCGTTTCCTGAATAATATCGCGCAACAGATTATCGAGCTCGACCGTGGAAAATTGCGCAGTTTCGAGGGCGATTTTTCCGATTACCAGCGCCTGAAAATCGAGCAATTGGCCATCGAAGCGGTCGAGCAGGCCAAATTCGATAAATTTCTGGCACAGGAAGAGGTATGGATACGCAAGGGCGTGCAGGCGCGCCGTACCCGCAACGAAGGTCGGGTGCGCCGTCTGGAGCAATTGCGCGTGGTGCGCAGCGAGCGGCGCAACCATCTCGGTCAGGTCAATTTGAATGTCGACAGCGGCGAACGCTCCGGCAAACGCGTCGCCGAGTTGGTTCACGTCGGCAAATCGTACGGTGATCGCGTTCTGATCCGCGATTTCAGCGGAGTCATCCAGCGCGGCGACAAAATCGGTCTGGTCGGCCCTAACGGTATCGGTAAAACGACGCTGATCAAACTGATACTGGGCGAAATTGCTCCCGACAGCGGCGAAGTCAAGCTGGGCAGCAATCTTTCCGTGGCGTACTTCGATCAATTCCGCACCCAGCTGGATGAAGAAGCGACGGTGGCCGATACCATCAGTCAGGGCGGCGATTACGTGGAGATCGGCGGCGAACGCAAACATGTTATTAGTTATCTGGAAGACTTTCTGTTTGCGCCGGAACGATCGCGCTCCCCGGTAAAATCCCTGTCGGGCGGCGAGCGTAACCGTTTATTGCTGGCGCGATTGTTTACGCGGCCTGCGAATATTCTGGTGCTCGACGAGCCGACCAACGATCTCGATATCGATACGCTGGAATTACTGGAAGAATTATTGCAGGATTATCCCGGCACCGTGCTGCTGGTGTCTCACGACCGGACGTTTCTGGATAATATCGTTACCCACGTCATCGCTTTCGAAGGCGATGGTTTCTTGCGCGAGTACGTCGGCGGATATGAAGACTGGCTGATGCAGAGAACAAAAACGAATGCGGCCGACGTTGCGACGCCACGCAAGTCGGCGTCTGTCAAACCGCTTGCTGCGGAGCCGGTAAAAAGCGGTAGCGTCTTGAGCTGGAAGGAAAAACAGGAACTGGACGGATTGCCTGCGACGATACAGGCGCTGGAATCGCGTCAGACGGCAGTGCTGGAGCAATTGGCAGCCCCGACTTTATACACGGAAAAACCCGACCTGGTGAAAGAGCTGAAGCAAGAGGCGGACCAAATCGAAGCCGATCTGTCGGCAGCGCTGGAGCGCTGGGAAATGTTGGAAGCGAGACAGGCGGCTCAATGACAGAGCGCCGCGTAAACGCGAGAAAAACGCAGATGCGTTTGTAATGCAAGTTGGAATCGGTCGGAGCGTGGTTCCGGTCGATTCGAATGCCGAAACCGGCAGTGGTAGTAAAAAACACCGGTGAACTGCTCCTTATGCGGGAGCAGCCACCGGCATCCTTCAAGCTTTGGTTTCTATCTGTATCAGTTCGGGTGTCGTTTCCGGCTGAGCATGCTCCGGTGCGGATCGTTTTTGACGCGACGGTTTGGCTGCCGTTTCGGCGGTAACGGCAGGCTCAGGCACATCGGCTCTGGTTTCCACCTGCTGCAAAGGCGCTTCTTCGGCAAGATCGACGGCAGCCGGTTTGGTCCGTTGTGTTTTGCCGGGTTTCGGCGCAACCGCTTCCGGCAAAACTTCCGCCGTACTTTGAGTTTCGACCATTTGCAGGTTTCCTGCGTCACTGGCAGGCGCTAATAATTCAGCCAGCAAGGTATCGATAGGTTTGGATTGCGAGGTAGCCTGCGATCCCGATGGTGTAGGCGTAGCTGTCCGCGCGCTTTCTTGCGCTTGCGGAACGGCAGGATCAGTAGTGAAGATATCCATCTGGGCAGCGAGCACGGGTTTGTTATCGGCCGTAATCAAATTATCGGCATTGCTGCCGGCATCGATTACCTCTGCGACGTCCGCATCCGAATGCGAAGGCAGATCTTTGATCGTATCGCTGTTCGTACTTGCGTTCGTTTCCGGTGCTGCTGTTTCCGGTTCCGCGGCAGAGCGGGTCGCTGCGTTCTGTGCGGCATGCGGCTGCCGTCCGTCCGCTACTATCGTAGTTGATTCCGACGCTTCCTGTTGATCTGCCGGCATGTTTTCGTTGGCTTCGGATTTATTAATCTGATCGGGCCTGCGTTCGCGACGGCCACCGCGTCTGCCCCGGCGGCTGCGTGGTTCGCGCGTTGCCGTGCCGTCTGCGCTCGAATTATCGCTAACGTCCGCAATCGGTTCGGTGATCGCTGCGTTTTCGTCGGCAACCGGGTCGCGACTGCGTCGCGGTCTCGGTGCCTGGGGTGTTGCCGCGTTGTTGTTCTGGACATTGGCCCCATCGTCCAGTGCGGGCAAAGCGTTCCCATTCTCGTTGCCGACTGCCGGACGAGGTTGCCGGGGCGGTCTCGGTTTTCTGGCGGATTCGGGTTTCACCGCTTTGTCTGCATTCGGGTTGACGGCATTCTCGGCTGGATTGCGATCCGGACGCGGCTGGCGTTCCGGACGGGGCAACCGCTCGGGGCGGCCGGTCTGCTCGATGGCGGCTTCGTTTTTGACTTCGTTGCGGACAGCGGGATTAGGCAGGCGAGGCTCGCTGCGTTCGGTACGAGAGCGATTTCGATTACGGTTGTTATCCCCCGAAGCGGTACGCAGTTCGGGCGTTGTGAGCGCTACAGTCGGTTTTTCGTCAGCAACCGTGACAGCCGGTTTGCTGTCATTGAATTTTTGCAGCCAGCTCAGAATGCGCCCTACCAGGCTTGCTTTGGTCGGAGCCGGTAACGCCGTCGGGATTACGGCGGCGATTTTTTCGGCGATTATCGGAGCGGGTTTGGATGGCGTAATGCCGTGGACGACCGGAATTTGAACGGCCGATTTGTTTTCTTTTTTGATTTCGGCAGGCGTCGACTCTTCTATGGTTTCGCTGAGCTGATAGCTCGGCGTCACCAATTCCAGCGGATTGATTTCGTCATGGCGCAAACGGGTAATTTTATAATGCGGCGTGACGAGATAAATATTGGGGATGAGAACGACATTAACCTTCAGGCGCGACTCGATCGCAACGATATCGGCCCGTTTTTCGTTCAGCAGAAACGTGGCCACATCGACGGGAATCTGCGCATGGATGGCGCCGGTGTAATCTTTCATCGCCTGTTCCTGAATGATGCGCAGGATATGCAGTGCGGTGGATTCTATGCCGCGGATAAAGCCAGTGCCGCTGCAGCGCGGGCAGGGCTGGTGGCTCGATTCGCCCAGCGAAGGCTGCAGGCGCTGGCGCGATAGTTCCATCAAACCGAATTTCGAGATTTTGCCGAATTGCACCCGGGCGCGGTCATAGTGCAGGGCATCGCGTAAACGATTCTCCACATCCCTTTGATTGCGCTGGCTTTCCATGTCGATAAAGTCGATAACGACCAGGCCGCCCAGATCTCGTAACCGCAATTGCCGGGCTACTTCTTCCGCCGCTTCCAGATTGGTGGTAAATGCGGTCTGTTCGATGTCGGAGCCGCGCGTCGAGCGCGCGGAGTTGACGTCGACCGACACCAGCGCTTCGGTATGGTCGATGACAATCGCGCCGCCGGAGGGCAGGCTGACTTCGCGCGAATAGGCCGTTTCGATCTGATGCTCGATCTGGAAGCGCGAAAACAGCGGCACGTCGTCGGTATAGAGTTTCACCTTGTGGACATTGCCGGGCATGACATGCGCCATGAATTGGTGCGCCTGCTCGTAGACTTCTTCGGTATCGATCAGGATCTCGCCGATATCGGGCTGAAAATAGTCGCGGATGGCGCGTATGACCAGACTGCTTTCCTGATAAATCAGGAAAGTGCCTTTCTGATGGTTGGCGGCGCTGTCGATGGCGCTCCATAACTGCAGCAGATAATTCAGGTCCCACTGCAATTCTTCGACCCCACGGCCTATCCCGGCGGTACGGGCAATAATGCTCATGCCTGCCGGAATTTCGAGTTGAGCCATGACATCGCGCAGTTCGTTGCGCTCTTCGCCTTCGATCCGTCGCGAGACGCCGCCGCCGCGAGGGTTGTTCGGCATCAGCACCAGATAGCGTCCGGCAAGGCTGATATAAGTGGTCAATGCCGCGCCTTTATTGCCGCGCTCGTCTTTTTCGACCTGGACGATAATTTCGTGGCCTTCGCGCAACACATCCTGGATGCGGGGACGGCCCGATTCCGACGCGCCGGTGGAATAGCAGGCGCGGGACAGTTCCTTGAACGGCAAAAAACCGTGCCGGTCGTTGCCGTAATCGATAAAGGCAGCTTCCAGGCTCGGTTCTACCCGGGTGACGACGCCCTTGTAAATATTACTTTTGCGTTGCTCCTTATTGGCTGATTCAATGTCCAGATCAACTAATTTCTGACCGTCTACAATGGCGACGCGCAGCTCTTCGGCTTGCGTTGCATTAAATAACATGCGTTTCATTTACTTGTTTTCTCCCGCGCGCGATACACGGGACGATAAGCACACTACCACAAAGCGCAGTTTATACAGCGTAGTCCAATCCCGAAAAATTCTGCCGGTTCGGGCGATCGGGATAAGCGAGCATGCGGATGCATAGTGGGGTAACGGTGTTTAACATCATCAATAAAACCAGGGTGCGTTCTAAAATGCACAATCGGCGGGTGGGGTGACAAGGATAAGTATCTTTGTGTGGGCAACTTGTTTTGTTTCATTTGGGTGCCTGAGCGACAAAAGATGCTATCGGGTCATAACCAATGCGGATTGGCGTGTGCGAACTATTTTCAAGCCGGGTTGCGTTACGCGCGCTAAAATATACTTACTATCGCTACTTGCATGGAGCCAGGCGCACTATGCAACCTTGGATCCTTCCGTGTCCCGGCAGCTTGGGGTGTATAATTGCCAAAATCTGCCGGGCTTGAGAGTTCCGGTGAGCGAAATTAACCGGTTAATTTTACTTCCGGGACGACCGGGCCGGTGCACGATCAAAGTTTTATCTGAATATTAATCATCAGTCATCGCAGAAAGTATTGCCAGTATATGCAAAATGAATGATTTACGCAAAGAATCCGTTACTTTCGTTAAAGTTGACGAATCTTCGGAAGGTCAGCGGATCGACAATTTTTTGGCCTGGCACCTGAAAGGCGTTCCGAAAAGCCATTTATACCGTATTCTGCGGACCGGCGAAGTCCGGGTGAATAAGGGGCGTGTCGATGCCGCGCATAAGCTGGTACTGGGCGATGAAGTACGGATTCCGCCGGTACGCGTCGCCGAAACCCCGCCCAGAGTCGCTGTGTTGCCGAAACAGGGTTTACGCTTGCTCGATCGCGTGCTGTATCGCGACGATGCCATCATCATCGTAAACAAACCGGCCGGCATGGCGGTACACGGCGGCAGCGGCATCAGCATGGGCGTGATCGAACAATTGCGGCTGGAAATGCCCGACAGCCGCTTTCTGGAACTCGCTCATCGCCTCGACCGTGATACCTCAGGAGCACTGATTCTTGCCACCAAGCGCAGCGCGCTGGTCAAATTGCACGATATATTCCGCGAGAATCGCGTCAACAAGCGCTATTTAACGTTAACATACGGCTTGTGGAAAAATCCGGTGCAACACGTTACCCTGGCGTTGCATAAATATTTAAACGGCGATGGCGAACGGCGCGTGATGGTCAGCGCGGACGGTAAAGCTGCGCATACCGTATTCAGACTGTTGCAAAACTGGCCGGATTATTCCTTGCTGGAAGCGGAATTGAAGTCCGGTCGCACGCATCAGATCCGGGTGCATCTTGCCCATTCGGGTTTCCCGATTGCCGGCGATGACAAATACGGCGATTTTGCCCGCAACCGCGAGGCGGCCAAACAGGGCCTGAAGCGGATGTTTTTACATGCCTGGCGCGTGGAGTTCGCCCATCCGCTGACTCAACAACCGATCGTGGTAGAAGTGCCGCTACCCGACGAATTGCATAATTTTATCGAGCGATTGCCCCATGCCCAGACAGTTTGATTTATTGATTTTCGATTGGGACGGTACCTTGATGGATTCGACGGCTGCGATTGCCGGATCGATACGCAAGGCCTGCGCCGATCTGGATTTGCCGGTGCCTACCCAGCAGGAGGCCAGTCATATTATCGGATTGGGACTGACTAATGCGATTGCCGAATTGCTGCCGGATTTGCCAACTGATGAGTATCCGCGTTTAATCGAGCGTTACCGCTATCATTTTTTGCGCGAGGACAGCCTGCTGACCTTATTTGATGGCGTGTCTGCCGCCATCCCGAGGTTGCATCAGGCCGGACATACCATGACCGTAGCGACCGGAAAAAACCGTGCGGGTCTGGAGCGGGCGCTGGATGCAAGTCGTCTGCGTCCGTATTTTCATGCGACGCGATGCGCCGATGAAAGCCTCTCCAAACCTGATCCCGCCATGATATTCGAGTTGATGGAAGCATTCGGCGTTCCGGCCGCGCGCACGCTGATGATCGGCGACACCAGTCACGATCTGCTCATGGCGAAAAACGCAGGCGTAGCCAGTATAGGAGCCGGCTATGGCGCGCACACCAAGGAAAGCTTGCGGGAATTCTCCCCTTTATTCGTAGCTGATGATTTTGTTGGATTATCGCAATGGTTAAATGCGCACGCATGAGTTTATACTAATGCTTTGCCAGCACCCTTAAAGGAAAATACATGTCTGAATCGGAAAAACCGGGTAACTGGGAACGTGAAATTCTGGAAAAAGTCGCACTCGCTGCCGTGAGGGAGCAAAGAGCGGCACGGCGCTGGAGAATTTTTTTCAAGCTTTTGAGTTTGCTGCTGTTAGGCGCTTTGCTGTATGGGATATTGACCTGGAACGGCGCGAATAATCTCGATCTGCACGGCAAACATACTGCGCTGGTCGAATTAAAAGGAACCATAGGGCCTAATGACGTCAGCGCCGACCAGATTATCGGCGGTCTGGACGATGCGTTCAAGGACAAGGATACGCAAGGAGTAATCCTGCGCATCAACAGCCCCGGCGGCAGTCCGGTCCAGGCCGGCCAGATTTACGATGAAATGAAACGGTTGCGCTTGAAATATCCCAAAATTCCGCTGTATGTTGTAGTCGACGATATTTGCGCTTCAGGCGGTTATTACGTTGCTGCGGCGGCTGACCGGATTTATGTCGATAAAGCCAGTCTGGTCGGATCGATAGGGGTACTGATGGACGGCTTCGGATTTACCGGAACCATGGATAAGCTGGGCGTAGAGCGGCGTTTATTGACGGCAGGCGCCAACAAGGGCTTCCTCGATCCGTTTTCGCCGGCTAATCCTCAACAGGTGGCTTACGCCAAGCAAATGCTGGACCAGATCCATCAGCAGTTTATTCAGGCGGTTCGAGAAGGGCGCGGCAGCCGTTTGAAAGAAACGCCCGTTATGTTCAGCGGACTGGTCTGGACCGGAGCGCAAAGCATCAAGCTTGGTTTGGCTGACGGCCTGGGTAGTACGGATTACGTGGCGCGCGAAATCATACACGCCAGGAAAATTGTCGATTTTACGCCGCAGGAGGGGTTTGCCGATCGTTTTGCCAAACATTTAGGCGTAACTTTGGCTAAAAATATCAATCCATTAGCCTTTATGGGCATGAAAATACATTAATAATCCTGGATATCCATTTGTTTGAAAAAATAATTTTGTTCGATTTGCCATGTTCAGCCGGATATGGCATTCGTTGGCGGAATACGGTCTGTCGTTCCGGAGAGCGTTGCGCCGATAGGGGCCGAACTGAACAGTTCCGGTCGTGCTCGATCGTCCCCGGATGGAAGGAAACCTGTGCCTAGTGCCGACGAACTGTCCCGCTTTTTGGCGGAGGTAGAACGCAGGGCGTACCGGCAGGCGGCTTTTGCCGTGCGCGACGAACAGGCCGCCCTCGACATAGTACAGGATTCCATGATGAAGCTTGCGGAAAAATACGCTGACGCACCTGCGGCCGAGTTTCCTCTCTTATTTCAGCGAATACTGCAAAATACAATACGCGATTATTACCGTCGTCAGAAGGTTCGCAACTTTTGGGTATCCGCGTTGTCTTTCTTTACGTCCGGACGCGACGATAACGATGAGGAAGGGCAGGAATATGTACAGCCGACCGAAGAAAAAGATAATCCTTATAATCAGCTCGCTACTGGCAAGAATCTTGCTCTTATAGAAAATGCGATAGAAAAGTTGCCCGCGCGTCAACGGGAAGCCTTCCTGCTGCGTTATTGGGAGGAAATGGATATTGCAGAAACAGCGACAGCAATGGGATGCTCGGAAGGTAGCGTCAAAACGCATTGCTCTCGTGCCGTGCGCGCGCTTGCCGAGCTGTTGCAGGATAAAGGAATAAAAAATGAATGAGGATGCTTACGCAAAGGAAATGATAGCTGTGCTTGACGACAGTTTGCCTTTGTTGCGCCCGGAAATTACAGAGCAACTTCGGCTGGCCCGCGAGCAGGCCTGCGCTCTTGCGACACACAGCATTTATGCTCATTCCTACAGCTCGGGACATGGCCTGACCTGGACGGACTGGGTGCGGCAGCACCGACTCGGATTGGCGGGCATGCTGCTGGTACTGGCGTTGGGCGGCGGGACGGCGGTCTGGCAATCGGGCGGCAACGGAAAAGACGATAATACAGCAAGTGTAGATACCGAATTGTTAACCGGCGATCTACCTGTCAACGCTTATCTTGATGGACATCTGAGCAAATGGGTCAGCAATTCTTCCGCTTACTGACAGCGCTGGCGTGTCTGTTATGCCTGGCATCGCCGGTCTGGTCTGCCGAACCGGCATGGGACGGCTTGTCGCCCACCCAGCAAGCGATTCTGGCGCCGGTAAAAGCCAAATGGCCAGGCATGACCGATCTGCAACGCAAAAGATTGCTCGCTGTCGCGGCGAAATATCCGAAGCTGAAACCGGAGCAGCAAAAACGTTTCCAGAAGCGTTTGACGGCCTGGAGTTCGCTGACCTGGCAGCAAAGAGAGCTGGCCCGGAAGAATTACCTTAAATTAAAACGTTTGCCGCCTAAAAAACAATTGGCGGTAAAACAAAAATGGTTGCTCTCGCATCAGCCTCAGCCGCCGATAGTTGTTGCAACCCCCGATAAAATACAGGTTACGCCCTGATAGCATAGTTCAGTAGACATTTTGTACGGCCGTAACCTGGGGAAACGTTCGACGCACGATTTTTTCCACCACATTTTTCAAATCGAGCACCGAATTTGGGCAGCCGACGCATGCGCCTTTGAGGCGGACGCGCACCACGGTATCGCAGATTTCGACCAGTTCCAGATCTCCTCCATCGCGCAATAGCACGGCTCTGGCTTCTTCGAGTACGTCGGTCAGCGCTTCCCGGGTTAAGGGCGGCGCGGCACCGGTAGCGGCATACGGTTTAAGCTTTTCGATCCTCGCCTGACGCTGTGCGATGCGGGCAGCCAGTAGCGGGTCGCGCGTTTCCAGTTCGTCCAGTTCATCTTCTTCATACCAGCGTGCGTCGTCAACGCCCATTTCGGCATCGCGCTGCGCCAGCTCTGCGGTAGAAAAGCGGCGGATCGGGATTGTCTTGTCGGTAGTCATGCCGTTTATTGTACCCATTTACGTGCATTTTGAAACAGCCGCAACCAGGGTCCGTTTTCCTGTGTGCGGTCTGGATGCCAGCTTTGCTGGATAGCGCGGAAAACTCGTTCCGGATGCGGCATCATGATCGTAAACCGGCCGTCCTCGCTGGTGACGCCTGTGAGGCCGCCGGCGGAACCGTTAGGGTTTAGCGGGTACGTCTCGGTAGCCATGCCCCGATGATCGATAAAACGTAAAGCGCTATGCACGCGGCCGGCATCGCCGGTCTGGGCAAAATTGGCATAACCTTCGCCGTGCGCAACGACTATGGGCATCTGACTGCCGGCCATATCGGCGAACAATATGGACGGGTTGTCGGTCACTTCAACCATGACGAAGCGCGCTTCGAACTGTTCCGAGAGATTGCGGGTGAATTTGGGCCAGAACCGGGCGCCGGGAATGATCGACTTGAGATTGCTCATCATTTGGCAACCGTTGCAGATACCGAGCGCAAAACTGTCGCTACGGTTAAAAAAAGCTTCGAATTCATCGCGCGCACGCGGATTGAAAAGTATCGACTTGGCCCAGCCTTCGCCCGCTCCCAGCACGTCGCCGTAGGAGAAACCGCCGCAGGCGGCTAATCCGCGAAAATCCCGCAAACTGGTGCGGCCGGTCAGTACGTCGCTCATGTGCACGTCTATGGCTTCAAAGCCCGCACGATCGAACGCGGCGGCCATTTCCACTTCGCCATTGACGCCCTGCTCGCGCAATACGGCTATGCGCGGTCTGTTGCCGCCGATAGTCCAGCTCAATTCGGGGTCGAAGCTAAGCTTGACGAATCTTCCCGGATCGGCTTCATCTTGAATGTGGGCAAATTCGCTTTCCGCACAGTAGGGATTGTCACGCAGTTTTTGAATGTGGTAACTGGTTTCGTTCCATGCCCGATATAGTTCGGTACGGCTGAAATTCAGCAAATATTTGCCGTTGCGGCGTATGCTGATCTGGCCGTCCGGATTCGGCGTACCGATGACGTGTACTTCGCTGCGTAATCCGGCAGCAAAGAACGTCTGCAACACTGCTGCGGTGTCGGATCGCCGCACCTGGATTACGGCTCCGCATTCCTCGTTGAACAGGACGCCTAAAATATAATCGGGATGATCGGGGCGGAGGGAAATGCTCAACGGTTCTTCATCGTCCTGATTGTTTTCGTCTGGTGCGGCATTGAAATCCTGACACAATTCATCGCAATCGATGCTGATGCCGCAATGTCCCGCGAACGCCATTTCGCATAATGTCGCCCATAAGCCCCCGTCGGAGCGGTCATGATATGCCAGCAATAACTGCCGGGCATTCAGATCCTGTATCACGCCGAAAAAAGCTTTGAGCTGCTCTGCGGAATAGACATCCGGACAACAGTTGCCGGTTTGCATATAGACTTGCGCCAGTGCAGAGCCGCCCAGCCGATTGCGTCCGCGCCCCAGATCGACCAGGATCAGATCGGTTTCACCCTGGTCTGTACGAAGCTGGGGCGTGAGGGTCAGGCGAGCATCGGGAGTTGGTGCGAATGCAGTAATAATCAGTGACAGCGGCGCTGTTACGGATCTGGTTTCGCCTTTTTCCTGCCAGGCGCTGCGCATGGACAGGGAATCCTTGCCAACCGGGATGCTGATTCCCAGCGCCGGGCAGAATTCCGTACCCACGGCTTTTACGGTATCGAATAGGGCGGCGTCCTCGCCGGGAAATCCTGCCGCTGCCATCCAGTTGGCGGATAATTTGATGTCGCCGATTTTATCGATGCGCGCTGCGGCGATATTGGTCAATGCTTCCGCTATCGCCATGCGTCCCGACGCCGGGGCATCGATCAGCGCCAGAGGAGTACGTTCGCCGACGGCGAACGCTTCGCCTTCGTAACCGGTATGGCTCATGGTCGTGACGGCAGCATCGGCAACCGGAACCTGCCAGGGACCGACCAGTTGATCGCGAGCGGTGTAGCCGCCTACCGTCCGGTCTCCGATATGGATTAAAAAGGCTTTGGAAGCGACGCTGGGCAAACGTAATACACGTACTGCCGCTTCGGCAATATCTATACCCTGCAAATCCAGCTCAGGCAATTGACGGGTGATGCGCTCGACAATACGCGTCATGCGCGTCGGCTTGCCTAACAGTACGGACATGTCCATATCGACGGGCGTATCATCGGACATTACGCTGTCCTGAACGGTAAGGCGATGTTCGTCGGTTGCTACGCCGACGACGGCGTAAGGGCAGCGTTCTCGTTCGCAAAGCCCGCGGAACAATTCCAGATCAGCCGGAGCCAGTGCGAGCACATAGCGTTCCTGCGCTTCATTCGACCAGATTTCCCGCGGCGACATGCCGGTTTCTTCCAGAGGGACATCGCGCAGTTGAAAAATCGCGCCTCGTCCGGCACCGTCTACCAGTTCTGGAAAGGCATTAGAAATGCCTCCTGCGCCGACATCATGGATGGAAAGTATGGGGTTATCCCGCCCCATTTGCCAACAACGGTCTATCACTTCCTGCGCGCGCCGCTGCATTTCGGGATTGCCGCGCTGTACCGAATCGAAATCGAGATTTTCGGCGTTGCTGCCGGTGTCCATGCTGGAAGCGGCACCGCCGCCCAGGCCGATAAGCATGCCTGGTCCACCCAGTTGGACGAGCAGTGTCCCGGGTGCAAAAGATTTCTTAAGACATTGATCGGCATCGATATTGCCTACGCCGCCCGCCAGCATGATAGGTTTGTGATAGCCCCGCATATCACCGTCGCAAAGTGTTTCGAAACTTCTGAAATACCCGGCAAGATTGGGTCGGCCGAATTCGTTATTGAATGCGGCAGCGCCGAGCGGACCTTCGATCATGATTTGTAAAGCCGAAGCGATACGTCCGGGTTTGCCGTAATCGGGAAGATGGTCCGGATTGTTTTCCCAAGGTTGCAGGAAATTGGGAATGCGTAAATTCGATACCGAGAAGCCGCCTAATCCGGCTTTGGGTTTGGAGCCTGTGCCGGTGGCGCCTTCGTCGCGGATTTCTCCGCCGGAACCGGTCGCCGCGCCGGGAAAAGGCGAAATGGCGGTGGGATGATTGTGCGTTTCCACTTTCATCAGTATATGCGTGAGCCGGTGATGATAGGCGTAACGGCCCATTCTGTCTGGATAAAAACGCTGCGTTTCGGCACCGGCAATGACTGAGGAATTATCCGAATAGGCGACTATGGTACCTTCGGGATGGCGGGCATGCGTTTCCCGTATCATGCCGAAAAGCGTATGCGACTGCGCTTCGCCGTTGATGACCCAGTTTGCATTAAATATCTTGTGCCGGCAATGTTCCGAGTTGGCCTGGGCGAACATCGTCAGTTCGACATCGGTAGGATTGCGGTTCATGCGTTTGAAATGGTTGAGCAGATACTCGATTTCATCGTCGGAGAGTGCCAGTCCGAGTTCGGTATTGGCGCGGTGCAGTGCAGGCGCGTCATGCTCCAGCAGATTAATGTGTTGCAGCGGCTTTGGCGGTAAATGCCGGAATAAGGCATAAGCGTGATCGAGATCATTAATGACGGTTTCGGTCATGCGGTCATGAATGTGAGGTGCGATGCGCGCAATATCTTCGGCAGTCAGTTCGTTGCCGTCGCGACGTGAAAAAAAATACGCCGTACCGCGTTCGAGCCGGACAAGTTCGGACAGGCCGCAATGTCTGGCGATGTCCGTTGCTTTGGAAGACCACGGCGATATCGTTCCGAGCCGTGGGATCACCACAATCATATTTCCCGTGCCTGAACCGGCGAAAGCGTCGCCGTAGGTCAGTAAATTTACGAGCAGTTTCAGGGCTTCCTCGTTTGATTCGCCGCCTAGTTCGGCGAAATGCCAGAATTGTGCGCCAGAACATAGAAATTCGGGTAGCGCGCATCCGAGTTTTTCCAGGCGAAATTGAGAAAGAGCGCGCCCTCCAGGGATTCGTATTAAATCAGACATCATGCGTTCAGCGTGAAATAAAAGTGAATTTTACCTCAAAACTGGCTTTGGCCTCCGCAAAAATCCAAATTACGCGCAAAGCGATGCTCTAAATCACCGATTACGGAATACTGGCATAAAGCTTGCCTAAAAAACGTTTTTTTGACCCTGAGTGTTCTCAATCGGGTTATGATATTCCGACCGGGATTTAAAATTCCTTACCGGATCGGCTCAGCGCCGACGAAAACGGAGTCATAGATATTTCAGGAGAGAACCATGGCAGAAAAACTGGTGATGATGTTGTTGACCATCAGTCCCGAACAACCCCACTTATGCGGAACCCCTTTTTTTCAGGCAGCATCTGCTGCTGCCATGGATGTTGAGGTCGAGATTTTTTTTGCCAGTGCAGCGACCCGTTTGCTGGCAAAAGGGGCGGCGGAAAAAATTTTCCCTTCCGAAAACAGGCAGAAATCGGTTTACGCCTTTATGAAAGACGCGGCGGATCTGGGTGTGAAATTTTTTGCCTGCGGCGGAGCATTGGACGCCTACGCTATCAGTCCTGACATACTCATCCCCGAATGTACCGGAATCGCCGGCGGTGCAACCTACATCAGTCGGGTTATGGACGACGAATGGCGGTCCATCAGTTATTGACGGCATGAAGCAGGCGCTATTGGGATGGACGGTCTGGGCTTTGTCGTGCTGTGTTTGCGCTGCCGAGATCGACAGCCAGATTCTGGTGCAGTCGTCGCCGCTAGCGGGATTTCAGTACTATGCCGGCAAATCGGTGTGGAAAAAAATGCATGCAGGCGACCGGTTGACCTTGGTACGCGAGCCGGACAATATTTACGACCGGAAGGCGATACGCGTCGAGTGGCGCGGTCAGCCTTTAGGCTATGTGCCGCGGCGGGATAATATCGGACTGGCCCGTCTTATGGACAACGGTTCGATAGTCGAAGCGCGTATCGTAAAATTGACGGCTAGCCGTAATCCTTGGCAACGGGTATTGTTCGAGGTTTATGAAACATTACATTAACGAAGAAGATCCGGTTTTGTGCGGTTTCCGGACGCTTGCACTTTTATTAAACGATGAAGATTCTGGCTTTTGATACCGCTACCGAATATTGTTCAGCCGCGTTATGGCTGGACGGGGACTTGCGGGAGCGATCTACGCGGGCAGGGCAGACTCATTCGCAACTCCTGTTGCCGCAATGCCAAAGTTTGCTGGCGGAAACGGGGCTGAATCTGGAACAACTTGACGGCATCGCTTTCGGGATGGGCCCAGGTTCGTTTACCGGGTTGAGGATAGGCTGCGCGGTGGCGCAGGGGCTGGCTTTCGCAGCCGGACTGTCCGTCATCGGTATAAATAGCCTGCAGGCTATGGCGGCATCCAGCGGAGGCGACAAGGTGCTGGTTTGTCTCGATGCGCGGATGGGTGAAGTGTATCACGCCGTTTATGCCCGCCAGGACGATGTATGGGTGGAATTGCGGCCACCTGCGGTGTGCCGGCCGGAACAGGTGCCATTTCTCGCCGGCGATGGCTGGACCGGCTGCGGCAGCGGGTTTGCGACTTATAGCGAAGTGCTGTTGTCGCGTTTCGATGCGGCCATGTGCGGCGTAGTCCCGAACTGTTATCCGTATGCCGGCCAGATTGCGCAACTGGCGGCCGCACAGTTCGAGCAAGGCAAGGCTTATGCGGCCGAACTGGCAGCGCCGTTATATATCCGCAATAAAGTCGCTCTCAAGATCTGCGAACGATGAACGCCGTGCTTTATCCCGATGCGTTGCTGCGCCCCATGACTATGGCCGATGTGCCGGCCATAGCCGAGCTGGATGCGCGATGCTATCCGTATCCCTGGACTGCCGGTAATTTTGCCGATTCCGTAAGCGCGGGTTATTGTTGTTGCGTATATCAGCTCGAGAGTGAAATTATCGGTTACGCGATAGTGTTATTGGCGGCCGGCGAAGCGCATTTGCTCAATATCACGATAGTGCCCGAATGGCAAGGTTTGGGATGGGGGCGGTTATTGATGCAGAAAATAGTGAGTCGCGTCCGGCAGGATGACATCGCTGCAATGTGGCTGGAAGTCAGACCCTCCAATGCGATAGCGCATCGACTGTACAGCAGTATGGGCTTTGTCGACGTCGCAATCCGTAAAAAATATTATCCTGCGCCTGACGGTCGGGAAGACGCCCTGATTATGTGTCTGGATTTGTCTCATGCCGAATAATGCGGTTCTCGCCGAACTGGAATTGATGCCCTTGTGGCAATTGCGCACTGCTCGATGCAACGCAGATCAGCAAGTATCAGTTCCGCTGACTGCGTTGCCGATATCGACCCTTGAGGGAACTGAGGGATGGGCGTTATTATCCCGGCCCCTTGCTAGTGACGAAGAGACTCTGTTTATGAATTTGCTGGTTGCGATGAAATTACGCTATGGCGACAATATCGCTATCGATCCTGAAAAGTTGCAGGAGGAAGCCGGGCAGGCCAGGATTTCCTGGATATGGCTGATCGGCGAAGCAAAGGCATCGTGGCTGGATATGACTTCGTCGGCTGTAGGGACGGCGTGGAAAGATTTGAACGTGTTTATTAGCGCACATCCGGCTGAAATGCTGTTGAAACCGGAATTGAAAAGTAAATTTTGGGTCGACTGGTGCCGATTTTCCGCTTGAACTAGTCAGCGTATCGCGATTCCGGTTTCCCGGTTCGGGCAGAAAG
>DAIETB010000076.1:0-8262 GCA_027345925.1 Sulfuriferula sp. | reverse complement strand
GCCTGTCGCGGCGCGCATCTGGTGACGACCGATGTGTGGACGAGCATGGGTTTCGAGGCGGAAAACGAAGAGCGCAAGCGCGATTTTCAGGATTGGCAGGTCGATGCCGAGATGATGGCGATCGCGTCGCCGGATTCGGTGTTCATGCACTGTCTGCCGGCGCATCGGGGCGAGGAAGTCGCCGCCGAAGTCATGGATGGCGCGCAAAGCGTGGTGTGGGAAGAAGCGGAAAACCGTTTGCATACCCAGAAAGCGTTGATGGAATATCTGTTGCTGGGAGAACTGGTTTGATCGGCTACCGCTCCACGGCTGCGTCAGCGGTTTTTTCGGTGTAAAATATTTCGTTGTAAAGTCGGCTTTAATTATCCGGGCTTGTCGATAACCGCGAGAGAACCTGGCGCGCTGTAGCCGGGGTCACTATGAATATAAAGAAATATGGATAACAAGCAATGAGCGATGTGAAAAAAGTAGTGCTGGCCTATTCGGGCGGCCTGGATACTTCGGTGATCCTGCAATGGCTGCAGGATCAATATCAATGCGAAGTCGTGACCTTTACCGCCGATATCGGTCAGGGCGAGGAGCTCGAACCGGCGCGCGAAAAGGCGAAAAAACTGGGCGTCAAGGAAATATTCATCGACGATTTGCGCGAGGAATTCGTGCGCGATTTCGTCTTTCCCATGTTTCGCGCCAATACGGTGTACGAAGGCGAATATCTGCTCGGCACGTCGATCGCCAGACCCCTGGTCGCCAAACGCCTGATCGAGATCGTCAACCTGACCGGCGCCGATGCGATTTCGCATGGCGCTACCGGCAAAGGCAACGACCAAGTGCGCTTCGAACTCGGCGCATACGCGTTGAAGCCCGACGTCAAGATTATTGCGCCGTGGCGGGAGTGGGACCTGCTGTCGCGCGAAAAACTGCTGGCGTATGCCGAAAAACACGGCATAGCGGTGGAAATGAAACACAAGAACGGCGGCAGTCCTTACAGCATGGACGCCAATCTGCTGCATATTTCATACGAAGGCCGCAGCTTGGAAAATCCTGCGGTCGAAGCCGAAGCCGATATGTGGCGCTGGACCGTCGCGCCCGAACAGGCGCCCGATCAGGCCGAATACGTTACGCTGGAATTCCGTCGCGGCGACATCGTCGCCATCAACGATGTCGCGCTCGGTGCAGCGCAGGTACTGGCGGAGCTTAACCGGCTGGGCGGGAAGCACGGCATAGGACGGCAGGACCTGGTCGAGAACCGGTATGTCGGAATGAAGTCGCGCGGCTGTTACGAAACGCCTGGCGGTACGATCATGCTCAAAGCGCATCGCGCCATCGAATCGATTACGCTGGACCGCGAAGTCGCGCACCTGAAAGACGAACTGATGCCGCGCTATGCCAGCCTGATTTATAACGGTTACTGGTGGAGCCCCGAGCGCAGGATGCTGCAAACCATGATAGACGCCTCGCAGGCCACGGTAAACGGCTGGGTCAGGCTCAAGCTGTATAAAGGCAATGTGATGGTAACAGGCCGCGATTCGGCGACCGATTCCTTGTTCGATCCGACCATCGCGACGTTCGAAGACGATGCCGGCGCTTACAATCAGGCCGATGCCGGAGGTTTTATCAAATTGCATGCATTGCGGTTGCGGATCGCCGCCAGATTAAAAAACAAGCAAAGTACATGATCCCAGATCCGGCGATTGACCGCTTATTTGTGATGCAACCTATTGAGGAAGAATAGAAATGTTATTATTTAACGCTCTCCCGTCTGGTGACACGCTACGTGTCCAATCGCTGGATCTGGGATGATGACACAACAACAGTTCGATCAGATTAGCGTAATCAAGCAGGCGAATATCTATTTCGACGGCAAATGCGTCTCGCACACGGTGCTGTTTGCCGACGGCAGCAAAAAAACGATAGGCGTCATTTTCCCCAGCCGGCTGACGTTTAATACCGGGTTGCCTGAAATCATGGAAATCAATGCCGGCGAATGCAAGGTCAGACTGGCCGGATCGGCAGAATGGAATACCTACCGGGCCGGCGATCAATTTCAGGTGCCGGGAAAGAGCAGTTTCGATATCGAGACTGTCGTTACACTGGATTATGTTTGCCATTTCGTAACCGATAACCGATAACGTATATTTTTGCAAGCGATCGAATCTTTGCGGATTACAACTTAAATTCTGTCGCAACGGAGCCTGCGACCGCTGCGGTCGGTTCGGGTTCGATCCGGTAATGCAATCCGGAATTATGCCAGAGGAGAATACTATGCCCAGTTTCGATATCGTTTCCGAAGTGGACAAACAGGAAGTGAAAAACGCAGTCGAACAAACCAATAAGGAAGTCTCGACGCGGTTCGATTTTAAAGGGTCGGATGCACGGGTCGAGCAGGCGGATTATGTTCTGACATTATTTGCCGACGACGAATTCAAGCTCGATCAGGTTCAGGAAGTTCTGAACAATAAGCTGATCAAGCGCAGTATCGATATCAAATGTCTCGATCATGGCAAGATAGAAAAAATTACCGGTAACAAGGTAAAACGCGCCGTTACCGTCAAGACCGGACTTGAAATCGAGCTCGCCAAGAAAATCGTTAAAGACCTGAAAGAGAGTAAAATGAAGGTCCAGGCCAGCATACAAGGCGACGTGGTTCGCGTGACCGGGGCAAAACGCGATATTTTGCAGGAAGCGATTGCGCTGGTGCGTAAACAGGTAACCGATTTCCCGGTACAGTTTCAGAATTTTCGCGATTAATTGTGTTTGGGCTTACGGCACATTTCTTCCATCGCCGTTCGGCTTCTGGTATTCTTGACCGGACAGGCTCTGTTCATACTTGTTAACCGATTCAGGGGATTAAAATGATTATTCGCGATATTCTGACTATCAAAGGCAGCGAAATATGTGCCGTTTCACCTGCACAGACGATCGCTGATGCCATTGCCCTGATGGTGCAGTACGATGTGGGTTCGCTGGTTGTGCGTCAGGATGGCGTAATGATGGGATTATTGACCGAACGCGATGTATTGCGGCGCTTGAACGAACGCGGCGACAGCGTCGTTTCTCAACCGGTCAGCGCAATGATGGTGACCGAACCGATCATCGGTCATCCGGACGATACGGTCGATTATGTCCGCGGTGTGATGACCGAAAATCGTGTCAGCCACTTGCCGGTGATGGAAGGCGAAAACCTGCTGGGAGTAATTTCCTTCCATGATGTCGCCCGTGCCTGCCTGAATGCTGCCGATTTTGAAAACCAGTTGTTAAAACGTTATATCAAGCATTGGCCCGAGTAATTCTATGCCGTTATCGTACCAGGGACTAAGCAATGGAAGTACGCTGATTGTTCTTTACGTGGCGATTAACGGCACGATTTCCCAAATAATTAAAATAGAATAATTTCATTAGTACGATTGAACGATTTACTTGACTGAGTATATATAAGATATTAGGATCTTATTGATATATATTGGAGATGGCACTTCGCGACGACCGATATTTATTCGTGTGCAGCGATCGGTTATATCTGCGATCCCTGTACGGTTTGATTATTCGAAAGACGATAACGGGAGTAACATAATGAAAAATACCGCTGGAACAGGCCTGGCGCTCTGCGCTGTTTTATTGGCATCGAATGCGTTGGCGGATCAGGGAGTCATGGCCGGTTACATGCCTGGCGATATCGTTGCGCGCGCTCGGGTGGTAGATATGAATTTCGATAGCAGTTCGTCTCCGGCACCCGGCGTTACGGCGAACGACAAGGCCATTCCTGAAGTGGATGTCAGCTATTTTTTTACCAGCCATATCGCAGCTGAATTGATCTTGACCTATCCTCAGTCGGTCGGCATCGATGTCAATGGCGGCAATATCGGTTCGGTCGATGCGTTGCCGCCGACGCTGACGCTGCAATACCACTTTATGCCGGACAGTCCGTATTTCAGACCGTATCTCGGTGCGGGCATCAATTACACCAATTTTTCGAATGACAAACTGGCAGGGGGAGCGGTAACCGTATCGAACAGCAGTTGGGGTGCTGCGCTGCAAGCCGGATTCGATGTACCGCTCAGTCAGAACCTGTTATTTAACCTGGATGTCAAGAAAATCTATATGAAAACCGATGCATCAATGAACGGCGCATATCTTACTACCGTTACGCTCGACCCGGTATTGTTGGGCGTCGGTCTCGGCTGGAAATTCTAGCCGATTTCTGGGGATGAAGGCCACTCCATCGGTCTTCATCTTTTTTTATCAATCTTTCAGGCTTTTCAGAATCTCGTGATAGGCGTTCAATCTCGTGGCACTAATTTTTCCTTGCGACTCAGCCTGCAGCACCGCACATTCCGGTTCGTGGGTATGTCTGCAATTGCTGAATCGGCACAATCCCAGGTACGGACGGAATTCGATAAATAAATCATCGAGTTCGTCGGCACGAATATGATTCAGGCCGAACGCCTGCATGCCGGGTGAGTCGATGACGCGACTGTCGGCATCGAGCCAGTACATTTTTGCGCTGGTGGTCGTGTGTTTGCCGGAATCGAGCGCGGTCGAAATGTCGGCGGTAACCGTTCCGGCACCCGGTATCAGCGCATTGATCAGACTCGATTTGCCCATGCCGGATTGACCTACGAACGCGCTGATTTTGCCGCTGAGATACGGTCTGAGCGCATTCACGTCATGCAGCGCCGAGACACGTATCACCGGGTAGCCCAATTCCCGGTACAGGCTCATTTGTTGATAGATGCGTTCCGCACTGGCGTCCAGATCGGATTTGTTCAGACAGATCATGACTTCTATTTCGGCAGCAACCGCAGCAATGATGCACCGATTGACCAGTACGTCGTAATAGCTGGGTTCCGGCGCAATCACGATCACGGCCAGATCGACATTCGCCGCTATGAGCTTGCTGCGGTGCGCGACCGAACGATAAAGCAGGCTGCGCCGAGGCAGGATGCGTTCGACTACGCCCTGACCGGGGCCGGTGGGTTTGAATTCGACCCGGTCGCCGCACGCGACGGTATCGCTTTGCTTGCCGCGGGAGACGCAATCGTATGAGATGCTGTCGGCCTCAACTTGATAATGCCGGCCGTAAGCGGCGGTGACCAGGCCGTCGAGCAATTCGGGCCCGGTCATGATAGCAGCGATTTCAAGGTGTACAGCAAATCCAGCGCCGCCTTAGGCGTCAGCGCGTCGGGGTCGACGGTTTCGAGCAGATCGACGGCGGATTGGCCTGAGGCCGGCATAGCCGGTTCTACGCACGAATTATGGAACAGATCGGCCTGCGGCTGATTCGGCGCGGCTGCGAGTTCGAGTTGTGCGAGTTTGCGTCTGGCGTCGGCAATCACCGGCTTGGGTATTCCCGCCAGCGCCGCTACCTGCAGTCCGTAACTCTGGCTGGCCGGTCCTTCCTTGATGCTGTGCAGGAAGACGATGCGATCTTTGTATTCGACGGCGGCGACGTGTACGTTTACGATCTGCTGCCAGTGCGCGGGTAATTGCGTCAGTTCGAAATAATGCGTGGCGAATAAGGTATAAGCGCCAATTTTCTCCGCCAGTTGCCGCGCTATGGACCAGGCGAGCGCCAGCCCGTCGAATGTCGACGTGCCCCGTCCGATTTCGTCGAGCAATACCAGGCTGTTCGCGCTGGCATTGTGCAGGATATAAGCCGCTTCAGTCATTTCGACCATAAACGTCGAGCGGCCGCCGGCCAGATCGTCGGAACTGCCGATACGGGTAAATAACTGATCGATAAGGCCTATGCGCGCTTCGCGCGCCGGTATCCAGCTGCCGCAGCAGGCGAGCAGGACGATCAGCGCCGTTTGTCGCATATAGGTCGATTTTCCGCCCATATTCGGGCCGGTTATCAGCAACATTTGCCGGCTGCGCGTGAGCAGGGTGTCGTTGGGTATAAAATCGAGCAGACGCTGTTCGACGACCGGATGCCGACCGCCGACGATGTCGATGATCGGCTCGTCGCTCAATTCCGGCCGGCAGAAATTAAGTGCGACGGCGCGCTCCGCCAGCGTACAGACGACATCGAGATCGGCCAGCGCCGACGCCAGTTGCTGCAATAACGGCACGCCCGGCAGCAAACGGCGCACGATGCCGTCGTACAGAAATTTTTCCCGCGCCAGTGCGCGGTCGGCGGCGGACAGGGCCTTATCCTCGAATTCCTTCAGTTCGGGCGTAATATAGCGCTCGGCGTTTTTCAGCGTTTGCCGGCGCTGATAATCGGCCGGAACGGGAGCGGTCTGGGTACGGCTGATTTCGATGTAATAACCGTGTACCCGATTGTATTCGACGCGCAATCCGGCGATCCCGGTGCGCTCGCGCTCGCGGGTTTCCAGCGCAACGAGAAAGGCGCCGCTGTCGTTCTGTAAATTGCGCAGTTCATCGAGTTCGACGTCGAAGCCTGCGGCAATGACGCCGCCTTCACGCACCAGCGCCTCTGGTTCGGGCTGTATGGCATCGACCAGCAATCGATGCAGATCCGGTAACGGACGACACAATTCGACAAGGTTGCGGGTATAGGGATTATTGAGACTCTCCAGCGATTCCTGCAATAGCGGCAATAACGCCAGGGTGTCGCGCAATCCCGACAAGTCGCGCGGACGAACGTTTTCCAGCGCGATCCGGCCGCTGATGCGCTCTACATCGACGCAATCCGCGAGCAGTTTATGGAGCCGCTGGCGAGTCGGCATTTGCCCGATTAAATCGGTTATGGCCGATTGCCGCTGCAAGACGATCCGGCGGTCGCGCAAGGGATGATGCAGCCAGTGGCGCAGCCTGCGCGAGCCCATCGAAGTCGGGCAGGTATCGAGCAATGATAAGAGCGTAGGGGCATTGTCGCCTTGCAGCGTCAGGCTGATTTCCAGATTTCGTCGCGTGTTGGCGTCCATCCGCACATACGCATCGTCCGGTTCGGTAACGATGCTCTGGATATGAGGCAGCACGCCCCCTTGAGCCGTTTTTGCATACTGCAGCAAGGCTCCGGCCGCGGCAATTCCTGCTGTCATGCTTGCGCAACCGTAAGCGCGCAGATCGTGCGTCGCAAATTGTTCGCACAGCACTTCGTGCGCCCGTTTTGCGTTGAAATCCAGCGCGGATATCTTGCGTACGCCGACGATGCCGTTCAGCGCGGCAAACCCCGCGTCTTCTGCGACCAGAATTTCGGCCGGCGCGATGCGTTCCAGCGCGGCGGATAATTGCTCGGCCGCCATTTCGCTTACGCAAAACCGGCCGCTCGCTAGATTGAGCCAGGCCAGCCCCAGCATACCGGCTTTAGCCGGCGCGGCAATCGCCAGCAACAAACTGTCGCACCGATCGTCGAGCAGCGCCGCATCGGTCAGGGTGCCAGGTGTCACGATGCGCGCTACCCGGCGCTCGACCGGACCTTTGCCGGCAGCAGGATCGCCGATCTGCTCGCAAATCGCCACCGATAAGCCCTGCTTGACCAGCTTCGCCAGATATGGCTCGACGGCGTGATAAGGCACGCCCGCCATTTTGATCGCCGCACCCGCCGAAGAACCGCGCGTCGTGAGCGTAATCCCCAGCAACTGCGAAGCGCGCACCGCATCGTCGAAAAACAGCTCGTAAAAATCGCCCATGCGGTAAAACAGCAGTTTATCGGCGTGCTCGGCCTTGATACGCAGGTATTGCTGCATCATCGGGGTGTGGGTGCTTATTGCTTTATCATCAATCATTCATTTATTTTTAGCTCAGCACTATTTGAAACGATAACAAATATTATTTTAACCTAAAACAAAAGCAATAAGATTTAAGATGTTCGTTCCCCCCCGGTTTATTGGCATTTCTTGATAATGCATGCATCCCGCTGAACAAAATTAAGGTGCCATTCCCGGTCTCAATGTTTTTCATTGCAATGAAAAAATAATCTATAATTCAATTATTGGTAAATATAAATATTTGCTCTAGGTAAATTATGTTTTTTTGTGTTTTTATAAAGGGGGTAACAATGAATCGCTTGGCAAGAACGATGTTGTTGGTGTTTTTATTGGCAAATGGCACGGCATACGCTGATCTTCTCGGTGCGCTCAATAGCTTGAATAATGCGCTGGCAGGAACAGCGAATGCCGGCACTGCTGCAACCGCTGGTCCAATCACCGCTCAAAATGGATTTGAAGCAAGTACATTGACCATGAGCGATAATGCCAAGGCGCTGATAAGAAAAAAAATCCAGCTGGCGGAAAATCTTCCAGCCAATCATGGGATCCTTGCAAAAGATATCAAGGAGGCAGAGGATCAGATTGAACC
>DAIETB010000056.1:0-4375 GCA_027345925.1 Sulfuriferula sp. | reverse complement strand
TACGTCGAACAGGCCCAAACGTAAGTCGCGAATGATTTCCACCCGCTCGACGGTGTCGACATCGGAATGCAGATACCGAACTTTTACTCCGTGTTCGGCCAGATAATCGGTCAGATTTTCCGACATCCGTTTAGTCAACGTCGTCACCAGTACGCGCTCGTTCAAGGCGACGCGCTTGGTGATTTCGGACAGCACGTCGTCGACTTGCGTCGCCACGGGCCGAACCTCGATAATAGGGTCCAGCAATCCGGTGGGCCGCACCACCTGTTCAACGACTTGCCCCTGGTGCTGCCGTTCGTACTCGGCCGGGGTCGCCGAAATAAATACGGTCTGGCGCATCACGCGCTCGAATTCGTCGAAGCGCAACGGCCGGTTATCCATCGCCGACGGCAGCCGAAAACCGTAATTGACCAGATTTTCCTTGCGCGCGCGATCGCCTTTGTACATACCGCCGACTTGCGGAATCGTGACGTGCGATTCATCGATAAACATCAGCGCGCGCGGAGGTAAATAATCGAGCAGAGTCGGCGGCGGTTCTCCGGGTTTTCGGCCCGACAAATGACGCGAGTAGTTTTCTATGCCCTTACAGAATCCCAGCTCATTCATCATTTCCAGGTCGAAACGCGTACGCTGCTCCAGACGTTGCGCTTCGACAAGCTTGTTGTCGCGGTAATACTCTTCCAGCCGCTCGCGCAGTTCCAGCTTCACCGCCTCCATCGCGCGCAAGGTCGTGCTGCGCGGCGTCACGTAATGGCTGGACGGATACACAGTATAGCGCGCCAGTTTCTGCAACAAATGACCGGTCAGCGGGTCGAACATACGGATACTTTCTATCTCGTCGTCGAACAGGGACACGCGCACCGCATGTTCCGCGTTTTCGGCCGGAAAGATGTCGAGCACATCGCCGCGTACGCGAAATATGCCGCGCTTGAACTCGATTTCGTTACGTTCGTATTGCATTCCGATCAATCGCTGTATGGCATCGCGTTGCGACAGTTTTTCTCCCTGCCGCAGATGCAGAATCATCTGATGATAATCGGCAGGATTGCCGATACCGTAAATGGCCGAGACGGTCGCCACCACAATGCTGTCTTTGCGTTCCAGCAATGCCTTGGTCGCGGACAGGCGCATCTGCTCGATATGCTCGTTGATGCTGGAATCTTTTTCGATAAACAGATCCCGTGCCGGAACGTACGCTTCGGGCTGATAATAATCGTAATACGAAACGAAATATTCAACCGAATTTTCCGGAAAAAATTCGCGCATCTCCGCGTAAAGCTGTGCCGCCAGGGTTTTGTTCGGCGCCATGATCATCGCCGGACGACCGAGTTGCGCAATGACGTTCGCCATCGTATACGTCTTGCCCGAACCGGTCACGCCCAGCAATGTCTGGAACGCCAGACCGTCCCGTATTCCCGTCACCAGCTTTTCTATCGCCTCGGGCTGGTCGCCGGCCGGTAAAAAAGGTTGATGCAAACGAAAAGGACTATTGGGAAAAGTGACAATCACGAGTAAAATCGCCCCCTAAATAATGACTGGAAACACGCCCGTCGCCGAACGACGGTTTTCAGATTACGAATATTATCATGCCGCGTAATTAAACCCGGCAAAGACAGCCTTAAGGATCGAAGTTGAAACTCTCACACCGCGTACTGGCCATCAAACCCTCACCGACGCTTGCCGTAACCAGCCGCGCGGCCAGACTGAAAGCAGAAGGAAGGGATATTATTGGATTAGGCGCCGGCGAACCCGATTTCGATACGCCGCGCCACATCAAGGATGCGGCTATCGCAGCGATTAACAGCGGCTTTACCAAATATACTGCAGTAGGCGGAACGCCCTCCCTGAAACAGGCAGTGATCGCCAAATTCAAACGCGACAACGGGCTCGACTATACCGCGAGACAAATTCTCGTGTCGTGCGGCGGCAAACAAAGCTTTTTCAATCTGATTCAGGCGCTGATCGATCCCGGCGACGAAGTGCTCATTCCGGCACCATACTGGGTCTCTTATCCGGACATCGTCATCCTGGCCGGCGGCACGCCCGTCATCGTGCAGGCCGGAATCGACCAGGGTTTTAAAATCACCCCCGCACAGCTGCAGGCCGCCATCACGCCGCACACCCGGCTGGTCGTACTCAACAGTCCTGGCAATCCCAGCGGTGCAGTCTACAGCCGGGCTGAATTGCTTGCGCTGGGAGAAGTGCTGCGCCGCCACCCTGAAGTCATCGTCGCCACCGACGATATGTACGAACACATCCGCCTGCAAGACGAACCGTTTTACAATATCCTTAACGCCTGCCCCGATCTGTATCCGCGCACTGTCGTTTTAAACGGGGTATCCAAGGCCTACGCCATGACCGGCTGGCGCATCGGTTATTGCGCGGGACCGGAAGACTTGATCACGGCAATGGAGAACGTACAATCGCAATCGACTTCCAATCCGGCTTCGATTTCACAAATTGCCGCCGAAGCCGCGCTAAATGGTGATCAGGGGTGCATCATGCCCATGCTCGACGCCTTTCGCGAACGTCACGAATTTATCGTCGACAAGCTGAATCGGATCGAAGGAGTTCATTGCCTGTATGCCGGCGGAGCGTTTTACGCTTTTCCTGACGTCAGCCACGCTATCCGCCGATTATACGAAACAGGCACCATTACGGCACCTACCGATATTGCGCTCAGCGAATTTCTGCTCGAAAAAGCCGGCGTCGCCGTCGTCCCCGGCTCGGCATTCGGCAGCGAAGGTTATATCCGCCTGTCGTTCGCCACGTCCATGGACAATCTCAAGGCGGCAAGCCTGCGTCTGGAGACCTGGATGGCATGATATCTGCCTCAGTTAACGTTCCTTGCAAACTCATGGAAAGTTCGGCTGCATTTCTGATGCTGCCCGCAAAAGCGCAGGCTTAACCTGCCAATATCATGTCCAGTGCAAGGTATGGCTGGTCAGCAGCACCATGCCGGAGGCAAACAGGCAATAATATCCGAATATATGCCATTTTCCATGCTCCAGCCATTGCGACAGCCACTTGAGCGCTACCAGCGCGGCGGCGAAACTCAGCACCATACCCGCCAGACTCGGCCATGCCACCTGCAGCATATTGCCGGCCAGGGCTTGAGAACCGTAAGCTTTATAAAATCGATACACTTCCTTGGCAATGACTGGCGGTGTCAATACGACTGCCAGAGCGAAACTGAATTCTTCGGAACGAACTTTATCGATACCGAGCAGCAAACCCGTCGAAATCGTCGCTCCCGACCGGGAAAACCCCCTGAATGGCAGACACAAACCTTGAACCGCTCCTATCCAGGCAGATTGCGTATTACTCAGCGTGCGGCCCACTGTGGAAGTCGAATGGCGTGAAGAAACGATGATGATTATGCCGGCTGCCGCCAGGCCGGCGGCAATAATATACACATTGCCGAACAGTTGTTCAATTTCGGCATGCGTACCCCGCAGGACCACATGTTCGATAAAAAACAGCAATGCCAGGCCGACTGCGCCGGTAAGCGCCGTCGCCACCACTACTGTCCGGGCGAACGGCCAGAACGTACTGGCGGAAGAAAAGTAACGGTCACGCCAGGAGCGCCAAAAATAGATAATCACAGCCAGCATGGTACCGGTATGGAGCATGACCAGCAAAAGCGTCATTTCCGGGGTGGTGGGATCGAATCCCATCAATTTGGCCGTAAGGATTACATGTGCCGAACTGGACACCGGAAGCATTTCGCAAACTCCCTGTACCACAGCCAGCACTAAAACATCAAAAAAAGTCATGTATTGATTCCGGTTTAAAGTATAAGAATTTCTGTAAGCATCGCGACAAACCCGAATACTTTAACAGTAGCCCCGAATTCTGTGCAAGTTTAAATTTTTAACGGATAGGCTTTGATTCAGGGTCGATTTCCAAAAGCCGGAATTACGGAACTTTGCGGCATGTTACTATATCATTTAAGAAATAAGCTTCTGCGTTGGATATTTCGGGACTAATCCATAAATAATTGACGACCCCATAAGGCATATCGTTCACGCGGAATATTCTTTCGGCTCTTAAACTATCTCTTGAAAGCCTGCTTATGAACACTGCTTTAATCGGCATAGATTACATTGTCGACATCCTGGACCCAAATAAAGCCACAGCGCGTTCCGCCGGTCACGCCATGGCCCGCGATATCATCGGGAAAACCAATCGAGCACTGGCAATCGCACGTAGACGCGGCTGGCTGACCATACTGGTCAAAGTCGGTTTCGCCAAAAATTATATCGACCAGCCCAAACAGTCCCCTTTATTCGGCAGGTTACACGAATACGGGACTTTTGCCCTGGAAACTCCGGGCACGGAATTTCATCCCCATCTCGATGTAAAACTCGTCGAT
>DAIETB010000055.1:0-4057 GCA_027345925.1 Sulfuriferula sp. | reverse complement strand
TTTCGGCATATTGAATCTGATTATGCTTATCGCCCTCTGCGCCCTGGCTGCGAAATGGACCTGGGTCTTCCTAACGCCCGTCGCGCAAGCCCTACCGGGCGGAACCTACATGCCGACCGGCGACGCTGCCGAAACCATAATCGACCATCGTTTGCTCAATAATCGTACCGTCATGAATCTGCCGCCGCCGAATCTCGTACTGGAAGGAGTTTTCGCTGCCGCAAACGGTTCCGGCGGGGTAGCCATTTTGCGGGACGGCGGCGGAACAAGCATGATGGTGCCGTCCGCGGCGCAAATCCAGCCGGGAATGCGGCTAGACGGCATATACAGGGATCACGTCGTAATCGATCGGGACGGCGTAAAAAGCCGTTTGAATCTGAAGGAAAACGCACCGCCGCTTACATTAAATTAATGTGTCACACGAATGTGGTATAAGAAGGCTCTAATCATAACCGAAAGTGCTTTTTTGTGATTTTAAAAACTATTATTGCCACCCTGGTTTTTTTCTTCGGCATCTGCGCCCACGCTGAAGAAGAAAATATCACGCTCAATTTCGTCAATTCGGACATCGTCTCGGTCATCAAAGCCGTAGGACAGATTACCGGTAAAAATTTCCTGATCGACCCGCGCGTAAAAGGGACGATCAATATCGTATCCTCCAAACCGGTTTCGCGCGCGCTGATTTATCCCATACTGCTTTCGGCGTTGCGACTGCAGGGCTATGCCGCCGTCGAATCAAACGGCGTCACCAAGATCCTGCCCGAAGCGGACGCCAAGCTGAATTATACGCAAACGACAGGGAGGGCCCCGCCGTCTGGCGGAGAAATCGTAACGCAAGTGTATGTACTCAAACACCAGTCCGCCGCGCAACTGATACCGGTATTGCGACCGCTGATTTCCCCCAACAATACCGTCGCCGCCTATCCCAACAGCAACACCTTGGTCATTACCGATTACGCGGACAATCTCAAGCGTATCGACCGCATTATCGATGCGATCGACCAGCCCGGCGACGACGCGGTCATGATAGAATTACATCATGCATCGGCCATCGACGTCGCCAGAATCGTCAGCCACCTCACTAGTACCGCCAATGCACCCGGCGCGACGAACGAACCCGGCCAGCACGTCAGCGTAGTAGTCGACGAACGCACCAACAGCCTGATACTGGATTCGACCAATACCTCGCGCGTGGCGATGCTCAAGCGGCTGATCGAAAAACTCGATACGTCTACCGGCGATATGGGCAATATCCATGTCATTTACCTTAAAAACGCCGATGCCGGCAGACTGGCGCAGACGCTGAGCGCGGTAGTGACCGGCGAACCCAACGCACCGACGCCCAGCACCCCCATGAAACCGCCCTCGCAATCCAGCGGCGCCCAGTCCGCTTCATCCTCGTCCGCGTCGTCCTCGCCAGCCCCGGGTTCGCCGGTTGCTTCGTCGTCTTCCCCGGGTTCATCGATATCCTCGGGGCCGTCGATGTCGTCATCGCCCAGCCTGCTGCAAACCGCTTCGCTTTCGCCGTCGGCTCCCGGCAGCGGCATGATACAGGCCGACACGGCCACCAACTCCCTGATCATCACTGCACCGGAAGCCGTTTATAATAATTTGCGCGCCGTGATCGACAAACTGGATGAGAGAAGGGCGCAAATTTTCGTCGAAGCCTTGATCGTCGAAGTCGACGCCACCAAAGCCGCCTCATTCGGCATCCAGTGGCAGGACTTGAACGGCGTAACCCAGGCCGGAACCAATGTGATCGGAGGCACCAATTTCGGTACGCCGGGCGTCAGTACGAATATCATGAGCGCAGCGTCGAACATCGCTTCGGTCGGACAAGGTCTCAATATCGGCATCGTCAAAGGCCAGATCAACATTCCCGGCGTCGGTACCGTGCTGAATCTCGGCGCGCTGGCCAGCGCACTGGAAACCGAAGACAACGCCAATATCCTGTCCACGCCGGATTTGCTGACGCTGGACAACGAACAGGCGAAAATCGTGGTCGGACAAAATATTCCGCTGGTCACCGGATCGTATGCCCAGACCGGCACCACCGCAACGATTACGCCCTTCCAGACTTACGACCGCAAGGACGTCGGCCTGACACTCCAAATCAAGCCGCAGATTTCTGAAGGCGGCTCGATCCAGCTGCAAATCTACCAGGAAGTATCGAGCGTAGACGCGACGACGCTTAACAATCCTTCCGGCCCTACGACCAATTTGCGCTCCATCGATTCGACCGTGCTGGTCGACGACGGTCAGATCATCGTACTGGGCGGACTGATCCAGAATTCCGTCTCGGAAAGCGTATCGAAAGTCCCGGTATTGGGCGACTTGCCGTATGTCGGCAATCTGTTCAGCTTTAAAAACCGTACCCGCACAAAAACCGATCTGATGGTTTTTTTACGGCCTCATGTCCTGCGCAACGAAAACGGTTATGCCAAGCTTACCAACGACCGCTACGATTATATTTCCGGCGAGCAGCTTAAAACGCAAATGGCCAAGTCACCCATGCTGCCGGACATCAAAGCGCCGGTTTTACCGCCTTTGTCCACCCAACAGCAAAAATAAGCCCGGCGATGGCAGTCAAAAAACCTATTCCTTACCCGTACGCAACGGAAAACGGCGTATTGCTGTACCGGCTCAGCGAGACCGAAGCTGAAATCTGCGTGCGCGAGGACGCCAGCGCAGAAACCCTGGCCGAATTGCGCCGCTATCTGCAGGTACCGTTACGCACGACATTGCTCGATCGCGCAGAATTCGACAAAACACTGGCCGACGTCTATTCCAGAGCCGACGAATCTGCGGCGCAACTGGCAGACGATTTCGAGCAGGACATGGATTTATCGAAGCTGGTGCAGGCCATGCCGCGTATCGAAGACCTGCTCGAAGCGGAAGGTGACGCGCCGGTCATCCGCATGATCAATACCCTGCTTACGCAAGCTCTGCGCGAAGGTGCATCGGACATCCATATCGAAATTTTCGAGCATCGTTCCGTAGTACGGTTCCGGATGGACGGCGTGCTGCGCGACATGATAGAGCCGCACCGAGCCTTGCACGCCGCGCTGGTATCGCGGATCAAGATCATGGCGCAACTCGATATCGCGGAGAAGCGTTTACCGCAGGACGGGCGGATTTCATTGCGTCTGGCCGGAAAACCGGTCGACGTGCGCGTCTCTACCCTGCCTACCGGACACGGCGAACGCGTAGTGCTGCGTCTGCTCGACAAGGAATCGGGGCGGCTAGATCTGGCAAAACTGGGCATGAACGAGAGCACGCTGAACGAAGTGAACGTGCTGATAAACCAGCCGCACGGCATTCTGCTGGTTACCGGGCCGACCGGTTCGGGCAAGACCACGACGCTCTATGCCGCCCTGTCGAATATCGATTCCACCGCCATGAATATCATGACCGTAGAAGATCCGATTGAGTACGATCTCGATGGCGTTGGGCAAACGCAGGTCAATCCGCGCATCGACATGAATTTTTCCAAAGCCCTGCGCGCTATTTTGCGGCAGGACCCCGATGTTATCATGATAGGCGAAATCCGCGATCTCGAAACCGCGCAAATCGCGGTTCAGGCAAGTTTGACCGGGCATCTCGTACTGGCGACGCTGCACACCAACGATGCGGCGAGCGCGGTGACGCGGCTGATCGATATGGGCGTCGAGCCGTTTCTGCTGGCATCCAGCCTGCTCGGAGTACTGGCGCAAAGACTGGTACGCAGGCTATGCCCGAAATGCAAAAAACCCGTGTCCCGGGAACTGCACGAACACGCCCTGTTCGCCGAACAGGTTTTGCCCGAAGAGGTCTATGCGCCGACCGGCTGCGACAGTTGCGATATGACCGGCTATCGCGGTCGTACCGGCATTTATGAGTTGCTGGTAATGGACGACACCATACGCCGCCTTGTCCACGACGGCACTTCCGAACAGAAAATCCGCGACTGCGCCATTGCCGCCGGCATGCGCAACCTGCGCATGGACGGAATGCGCTGGGTCGCAACCGGAATCACCTCGCTGGAAGAAATATTGCGGGTAACCAAGGATTAAGTATC
>DAIETB010000053.1:0-5460 GCA_027345925.1 Sulfuriferula sp. | reverse complement strand
ACCATATCCAGACAATGATGGCAAAGCTCGTAAATGGTGTCGAAGTTGTCATGATGCATTTGCTCGTGGGAATGTACGTCTTTCCATACCGTATATTGGTACATTCCGATTGGATTGAGCGTTTCCCGCATATCGACAGCGCCGCCGCCATAGCGGCCAGCCATGGGATGTATCCCCGTCTGGATAAGCTGTTCGAAGCCCATGAATCCGGGGTTGGTAGCAGTCGTTATGCATACTTTCGGCCCGACTTTCATCATGGTCTCGTAACTTTCCGGCCGGTTGGCGATTTTCGCCACATTAATAGCGATAATGGGATTTTCGTTACTCATAGGATACTCCATAAATTAATTAAACAAACATTGCTTGACGAGCGCCCGTAAACGCCCAACGGTTCTTTTCTCCTCCAGGTTCAGTGCCGCACCGCGCCGTTCCGGGCTGGCGATGCGGGATGTTCCATATGTTGCGCGGTAACGATAATGCGCTGCAGGAATTCCTGTACTACCGGATCGCGCAGAAGCTTGACCAGACCGACCAGACCGCCTTTCGGCGCATCGGGTTCGGCAATTTCGGTTGCCGACTGCTGCCACGCCTGCGCCAGCTCGTTCAGCATTTGCAGCAATGCCGGGATCTGCGCCAGACCGCGCATACCTTCGAGCTGCTTGATCGTGCCTGCCGTCAGCGCATCCAGATCGCTGTTCTGCATGACCCCGGATAGCAATGACGAAACGTCGCGCAGCCGTTTAAACGTACCATCGCGATGCAATGCGCCCAAGGTGCGGGCTGCGTCGAGCAATGCCGCATCCAGACCGGTCTGCTGCCATACGGCACCCAGTTCAACCAGCCCTTCGGTGACACCTGCCGCCAGATTCTGTTGATAAAATTCGTTAATCGCCTGTAACGTATCGACAACATGCTGAAAAGCTGCCATTTGCTGCCGTAAAGTCTCCCAGGAAATTTGTTGGCTCCATTGCAATACCGGGGGCAGCAAGGCTTGTAACTGATGCATGGATTCGGCAATAAACACAGCGTTATCGCGTATCCCGGCCAGCAGTCCGCTGTTGCGCAAGACAGTCAGGGTAGCGAGAGTTTCTTCCAGCAAATTCGGTAAATCGTGGCGTTCGTACAGGCAACCGGCGCTATGGACGGCATGGGTTAAGGGTTGAGCGAATTCGGGTTGCCATCCTTCAGCAAGACGCGCACCGATTTCCCCGAGAAATTTCAAACCTTCGAGTTGACGGTTATCCAGATTTTTAAGCCCGTCGGCGGCAGCCGGAGCGGATGAAGTATCCATAGACATATTCCTCGCAAGATAGGAATGAAGTGCCACGGTTAGATCGACCGTGGCATACGTACGCTTCAGGCAAACAGTTTTTCGCCGACCAGTTGCGAAAATTTCAAGCCCCAGTCGGGCATCTTGCCTTTGTTACGGAAGAAAAGATTTTTGTATTGCATCTTGAGCAGAAACTGCGGATGACCCATTTTCAGGATTTGCTCCGTACCGCCGAACCAGGAATTGGAGCGGATATAAAACGCCTGACCACCGCCCATGTCGCCGATACAATATGTAACCGGTTCCAATTCCTGATCTGCTTCTTCGGCGCTCATCCGACCCAGATCCCTGGCGATCTGACGCGCCACAATCGTACATTGCTGATGTCCGATAGCACCGAGTTTAGGCACCGTAATGGCCGCTGCATCGCCTGCTGCGAAAACTTCGCGATACTTGGGATTGCGCATCAGCGTATCGGTGATGATGAAGCCTTCGCTATCGGAAATCGGCAACCCTTTCAAAAAGTCGTGTGCCGCCCAGTTAGGAAACAATATTTTCAGTTCTGCCGACAGATTCTGACCGTTGGCGAACTCGACCCCCTCCGCTGTTACCCGAGTGATATCGCCGGTTTTATTGACATAATTAAACCCCATGCCGGATGCAATCTTGAGCAATTGATTAACAACTTCTTCACCAGCATCTTCTGCTATCAGAGCGGCCGGAGTCGTCACCGTAATTTTGTCTGGCCCTCCCTTACCGTGTTTTTTCATCCAGGTCGCCAGCGACAGCATGACTTCCACCGGAGGACCCTCGCATGCCGCTTCCGCCCGCGGAAAAGGATGATCGCCGTATAATTTGATATCCTTGGTGCCATCGCCCTGATGAAACAACGCCGACCCGATGACCACAGGTCCGCCCTTATATTCGTTATGCAAAAAATGACGGAGTTTATTACCGTAATAGAAATCGGTAATGGTGTGACCATGTTCGGCAAATCCTTCTATCTTGTCGAAAGCCAGCCGATTGCCTAACGCCACTACCAGATAATCGTATTGCACCGACTCCGGAGCCGCGCCCGGTCGTTCGGTGGGCAAAAAATCGACGCGTTTACTGTCCACATCGATCGCTTCGACCTGACCTTGGATGAACTCGATCTCATCGTCAGCCAGCGTATCGTGCAAAGGCATGCACAAGGTAGCCGCCGGATCGCGGTCTTCAAATACCTCAGCGGGAATATTCGGAATAAAAAGCAGAAAGTTTTTGCGATCCATAACGGTGATCCTGACCGAGTCACCGCAAAACCGACGGATATCCTGGGCACTGCCAAGACCGGCAAAGTTGCCGCCTAGTACTAACACATGGGGTTTGATCATAACGATCTCCTGACAATTCGTTGCGAACGAGCATTGCGAAAGTGACCAGGGCCGGAGAGACCGAGCAATGCTAAATAAAGCCTATGAGAAATATTCAGCTGTGTCCGTGCGGTTTCACACTTATTTTTCCTGATGTCAGTCCATTGATTTAAGGTTAATAACCGCACATACATTAGCGTTACTTTGCCCTCACTATATCTCCACCAACCACCCGAGGAAACGACTATGAAAACCGGCGATATCGATGCAATCACCCTGTTGATCAAAGATCATGAAGAAGTGAAAGCCATGTTTAAAGAATACGAAGGCCTCACGAAACGAGCAGTGGTCGGCAAAAAAAAATTGGCGACTCAGATTTGCCGTTCATTGACGCTGCATGCGATGCTGGAAGAAGAAATTTTTTATCCTGCCGTGCGCAGAGCGATCAAGGAAGACGACCTGATGGATGAATCGCTGGTGGAACACGCCAGTGTAAAAGAACTTATCGCTCAGGTTGAAAACATGGAACCCGATGACGATTTGTACGATGCCAAGCTTAAAGTAATGTCCGAACAGGTAGAACATCATGTCCGCGAGGAAGAAGGCGAAATGTTTCCCAAAGTACGTAAAACCAATCTTGATCTGATCTCGATGGGCCAGGAAATGAGCGCACGCAAAGAAGAAGTCGCATCCATGCAAATGGGTACCATTTAAACCCGCATACCCATCTATTTACTCCTGCACCTACCAGTGCAGTCAATGCTAATAAAACGGAGAAGACCATGCAGACACAAACAGGCGGAACCAATATTTACCCCAATGCCGGCGTATCGGCGATAGATGACACACAAACTTCGGGAGTAACCTGGAGTGCCGTTTTTGCAGGCGCAGTGGCCGCCGCCGCACTGGCGCTGATTTTATTGATACTCGGTATCGGCTTAGGTTTGTCTGCCGTCTCCCCGTGGTCATATACCAGCAGCAAAGCGATAGGAACCTCGACGATAGCCTGGCTGGCATTTATGCAATTGGCTTCTTCCGCACTGGGAGGGTATCTGGCTGGACGCCTGCGGGTTAAGTGGGCGAACATCCACACTGACGAAGTTTATTTTCGCGATACAGCGCATGGTCTGCTCGCATGGGCTGTCGCAGCGCTGATGAGCGCTGCCATTGTCGCCAGCGTCGGCGATGCGATATTGAATAATACCGTCAAAGCGGGCGCCGGAACGGCAAAAACAGCCATGCAGGAAATTTCCGGCAAAAGCACGCACAAGGAACTGGGTATACACGCCATACCGGTCGAATATTATTCAGATATGTTATTTCGTTCGGATACCACCCCGGCCGCACCCGACAGCTGGATATTACGCCGTGAAGTCGATAATATTTTTATTACCGACATGCCGGCAGGAAAATTGTCGCAAAATGACCACGACTATTTGACCCGTATCGTCGCCAAGCGGAGCGGAATGAGCGTGAACGATGCCGGACGCTGGGTAGATGAAGTCTACGCCTTATACATGCAGAATTATACGGTAATGACCGATACCGCAAAGCAAAAAGCCAACGATGCCAAAAAAGCCGTCGCCTATGCTTCGTTATGGATGTTCATAGCGTTTTTGCTGGGCGCATTTGTTGCCAGTCTGTCTGCCACCTTCGGCGGTGCGCAACGCGACAAGGTACCGGTGCATACGCATAACTGACTGTAACTATTCGCAACCAATCAACTACTGGAGATAATCATGCCTGCAATCCTGCTGTTTTTATTGGGTGTTCCTCTACCTATCATTATCCTTTTCGCTTTGTTCTATCATTAAACTTCGTACTATCGTTAAATTTACGGAATTCAAACTGGCCAGAACAGTTGATTAAACCGGAATTGAGGACAGTCTGCCTGACGCAGGCTGTCCTTGTCTTTTCAGTATTACGAGTGCTCCTGCTGAGAGACTTATGTGCAATAATTAAACAGCGGGTTTTTTTCAGAAATCCGGCATCCGAAATCTCGCTTGCCGAAATCGTATTCTCACGCTAAAGTGATGCACGTTTTTAATCTGATGGAGTCTATGCGTGTTAGCGATTATTGAAGCGGCCGGTTGGCCAATATGGCCGCTCATTCTGGCCTCTGTTTTATCCGTTGCAATCATTATCGAACGTTTTATCTCGCTCAGAACCACCGAAATCGCACCGCGCGGTTTACTGGATAAAACTGTGCAAGCCTACCGGCAACAGGGAACTAATAATGAAATGATCGATTTGCTGGCGCAAAGCTCCCCTTTGGGACGGATTTTTGCAGCCGGGTTGCGCAATGCCCGAAGTTCGCGCGAGATCATGAAAGATTCGATCGAGGAAGCGGGTCGCGCTACCGTACACGAGCTCGAACGTTTTCTTACGGCGCTCGGCACTATCGCATCGGTAGCGCCATTGTTGGGCCTGCTCGGCACCGTCATTGGAATGGTGGAAATTTTCGGCGCTCAAACTCCATCCGGCGGCAACCCTGCGATCCTCGCGCACGGTATTTCGGTCGCTTTGTACAATACGGCGTTCGGCCTGATCGTCGCGATACCGAGTCTGATTTTTTACCGTTTTTTCCGCACCCGAGTGGATACGCTGGTTATCGAAATGGAACAGCAGGCGGTAAAACTGGTCGAAATCATTCATGGCGAGCGTCCATAATTAAAACGGGAGCAACATGAATTTTCAGCGCAGAAATCCTCAGGAAGAACCGGAAATCAATCTGATACCGATGATAGACGTCCTGCTGGTAATCGTCATCTTTCTGATGGTGACGACGACGTACTCCAAATTTTCCGAACTGCAGATCAATCTGCCGCAGGCGAACGG
>DAIETB010000044.1:0-4946 GCA_027345925.1 Sulfuriferula sp. | reverse complement strand
TTGCGCTTGCGCAATCTCGGCGGCATGATTATCGTCGATTTTATCGATATGGATAACCGCGATCATCAGCAGGAAGTCTTTCTGGAATTCAAAAAGGCCCTGTCGCGCGATCCGACGCGCACGTCCATCCATGATTTTTCGCCGCTGGGATTGATAGAGATGACGCGAAAACGCACGCGCGAGAGTCTGGCGCACATCCTTTGCGAACCTTGTCCCATGTGCCAAGGTCGTGGCGAAGTCAAAACCGCGAAGACGATCTGCTACGAAATTCTGCGCGAAATCGTCCGCGAAGCGCGCCAGTTCAACGCCAAAGCGTACCGCATTCTGGCGTCGCAGGTTGTCATCGATCTGTTTCTCGACGAAGAGTCGCAAAATCTGGCGCAACTGGGCGACTTTATCGCCAAACCGGTATCGTTGCAGGTCGAGAGCGCCTACAGTCAGGAGCAATACGATATTATCCTGATCTAGAAGTCTGTCGAACTTAAAGGAAATCGGCTACAGCCGGCGCGGTCTCAGTTATGGATTTTAGCCGGGCTGCCAGGCGGAATGCAGTTCAATCCTTCAACGATAGCATTGATTTCGCGTTGCTGGATTTCCAGAGCCGCCAGCTGCTCCTGCAGGACTGCCGTTCGGGTATGAAGATTATCCAGATTATCGTGCACTTGCCTGATATTTTCGATACTCGTTTCGAGTTGCTGCTTATGGTCGCGTATGCGCATCACGACCGGATCCAGACTGCGCCGCAACCAGCTATTCGCCTCGGCTTTCGCCAGCACGAACAGGCCGCGGGCTTCGGTGACGAGACCGAGATAGAATTTTTTCACCATAAAACGTTTTTCCAGCATCAGATTCATCGGATCGCGTCCGAACTGCTCAACCTCCTGCGTCAATATCGCCAGCTTTTTCTCGCCGCTGTCCATGCTGAGCCGAGGCGGGTTCAATAAAGGGAAATGATGCTCTTCATGAAAACGCAAATAAGCGGTTTCAAGCAATTGCGCAATCTTCAGCGAGCGCGCTTCGACCTCATGGAATTGTCCGGCAATCTGCGCGAACAAGGTATCCATACCGCGCACCAAGCCCGGCGTCGTCCAGCAATCTTCCAGCGTAGCGCGACCTTTTACCAGCATTTCGTCCAGCACCTCTTCCGCCAGAGCGTCGAGCAGTATCCGGCCTTGATCCTGAATTACGTCCCGTGTCACTTTAAAATTGGTTGCAGCCGCATCGTAGGCTTTTTTCTCTTTACTTAGTTTTTCGCGCAATGCTGTGACGATTTCCTTGTTTTTACCGGAAAATTCGGTGAGCTGCTGGAGGTCACGCTGTATAGCGCCCCGTTGCGAGGCGACGTTTTGTCGGGAACCGTCGGCCATGCTCAATACTTCGCTGCACACGGATTTATATAATATCGCCTGCCGGGCAGGGATGATTTTCTCCGCGAGCAGATTTTCCAGCACGTTGATGCCGGAGCGCTTGATCAATGCCTCGTCGCCCCGGATTTTCCCCAGCAGGGCTTTTTGCGCAGATAGAGCGATTACCTGGCTCGACTGCAAGTGCAATTGATAAGCGGTATGTTCTTTTTGCTTGTGGATGCTCAGGTCGATTTCGTCATCGCTTTTGATGTCGTCCCACAGCATATCGATCTTGTTCAGGATCGCAACGTAATGATTGGCATGACGGCGTACGCTGCGCTCCCATATCTCCAGATCGGAGCGGGTGACTCCGGTATCGGTCGCCAGCAAAAACATTACCCCATGCGCATTGGGTATGGTATTGAGCGTCAGCTCAGGCTCCGCACCCAGCGCATTGAGGCCGGGCGTATCGAGTATCGCCAGTCCGCTTTTCAGCAAAGGATGAGGGAAATTGATCAGGGCGTAGCGCCAGACCGGCACCTCCAGCATACCGTCGCGCGAACGAGCAGCTTCGCCCGGGCCGCAGAGACCCATCGCCTGGGCTTCGGCGATAGCGATTTTTTTCACCTCGGCCAGCGCGCTGAGGACGGACGCCATCTGCTTGGCATCGCCCGGATACAGACGCACGCTGCTCCATTCTATCGGCATGCGTTTCAAGGTTGAAACGGATTCGTCGCGCAACCGGGTTTCGATAGGCAGCAAGCGTAAATACGGTTCGCTATCGGCGTCATAGAACAATTCGGTAGGACACATCGTCGTCCGTCCGATATCGGAAGGCAGTAAACGCTGCTTGAAATCGGAGAAGAACAAGGCATTAATCAACTCGGACTTACCGCGCGAGTATTCGGCAACAAAGGCCAGCATCAATTTATCGCGCTTGAGATTTTCGCCCAGATCGTACAGCCGCAAACTTTGTGCGGCTTCCACATCGGTGTATTTTTCCAACCAGATCCGGTACGTTTCCAGTGCGGCCAATATCTGGTCGCGACGCTGCTGATATTGTTCTACCCCTAGATCAAGTCTGTGAGTCATCCGTAATCGCTCCTGACTGTTTTGTTTGCGACTATCCGTCGACTAATTGGGAGGCTGAAGTGGATTATGGTCGGTTTATTGCCGTTACGGCAAATCTAAATCAGTTGATGCGCCCATTGTGTCATCCAGACAATGGGAAACATATCGATCAGTTGGCAGATAATCAATACCAGCATCGGCGACCAGTCGATATTGCCAGTAATCGGCACAATTTTTCTGAATGGACGCAAAATAGGTGCGGTCAGCGAATCGAAACTGGCCGCCAGCGCGGAAAATGGATCCACCATAGAGAGTACGGCACCGACCAGTACTACTCCCATTACCATATGATTAGCCAGTGTCAGCAGACCCGTCAGCGCCAGAATCAGAAAACCCGGCAAGATTTCTGGACCTGCCACAGCGAAAGGGAAACCCATCAGGGCGTATTCGGCCCAGGTCAAAAATATTTGCAATGCCGCTGCCAGCAGAACAATCACAATGTTCAGCGCGAGCAACCGCGGAAACAGGCGTTTTAGCGGAGTAATAGCGAAATTCGTTATTTTGAAAACGAATTGCACAAAGGGATTACGCACCGGTATATGCAGCCATTGTATGTATGCGCGCAACAATAACGCAATTAATAACAGACTGATCAGATTTTGTAGCAGAAAGACGAAAATCCGGTTCAACACAGAAGGTTCCATCTCATTTTTCCGGCAACGAATCGGTCAAAGCATTGCCGAGTTCGCGCGACCGTTGCGCAGCCGCATCGATCGCCTGCCCGAAGGCGTCATCGATGCCCGCAGATTGCATGACCGATATCGCCCGTTCCGTCGTGCCGCCTTTGGAAGTCACCTGCGCGCGCAACGCGGCTATCTCGTCGGTACTTACTTCCGCCAGTTTGGCAGCGCCGGAAAAAGTCGCCAGCGTCAACTGTCGCGCAGCGTTTTCATCCAGGCCAAGCCGGATACCCGCCTGCTGCATGGCTTCCATGAAATAAAATACGTAAGCAGGCCCGCTGCCTGATATCGCCGTGACCGCATCGAGCAGCAGCTCATCCTCCAGCCATAGTGTGCTGCCTACCGACTGCATGATCGCGCCAGCTTGTTCGCGCTGGGCGGCACTGACTCCCGCCAAGGCGAATAAAGCCGTAATTCCGGCGCCGACCATTGCCGGCGTGTTGGGCATGGTGCGTACAATCCGGGAATAACCGAGCAGCCAGCCCGCCAAGGTACCGGCGCGTACTCCGGCAGCGATCGACACCACCAGTTGCTGTTTGAGCAACGGCGCCAGTTCCTGCGCTACCGTCTGTAACTGGTGCGGTTTTACCGCCAATACTATGACATCCGCGTCCATGGCCATAGCGTTGATATCGGGCCAGACCGAAATACGGAACTCGGTATGCAACTGTTGCCGGGATTCGGCATTGCGTGCGACTGCCGCCAGCCGTTCGGCTCCTATGCCATGGCGCAGCAGGCCGGCGATCAAAGCCGTCGCCATATTGCCCGCTCCTATAAATACGATACGCATGCGTTTACCTCGGCCTTATATTATCCGGTTCCGCGAACGCGGAACACGGTGCAAAAATTTGCCCTCAAACCATCAAACGGTTGCCGTCCGACTTATTCTGCTACCAAATAATGCCGTACCGACACGAACGATGGTCGCTCCTTCAGCGATCGCCGCTTCCATATCGTCAGTCATACCCATAGACAAGGTATCGAGCGCCATGCCCTGCCGGTTCAGATCTTCAAGACAGCGCCGCAATTGGGCGAACTGTGCGCGCTGCTGGGCGACATCGCCTCCGGCCTGCGCGATTCCCATCAACCCGCGCAAGCGCAAACCCGGCAACTCCCTGACTTGTCCCGCAAGATCGGCAACGGTTTCGATGCCTATTCCGCTTTTGCTCGATTCTGCGCTGATATTGACCTGCAGGCAAACATTCAGCGCCTTGCGCTCCTGGGGTCGCGCCGCCGAAAGCCGCTGAGCCGTGATCAGGCGGTCTACGCTATGAACCCAGTCGAAATGGGCTGCAATGCGGGATGTCTTATTGCGTTGCAGCGGCCCGATAAAATGCCAGCAGACATCGATGTCGGCCAGATCGCGTATTTTTTCCAGGGCTTCCTGCAGATAACTTTCCCCGAAAGCGAGCTGCCCCTGCCGCGCCAGATCGCGCACGGTTTCGGCCGGAACCGTCTTGCTTACTGCCAGCAACGCCACTTCATCTGCCGCTCGTCCCGCCAATTCCGCCGCCCGCGCCATTCGTTCCCGAACCGCTTGCAATGTGCTTTTTACTATGTCCATAATGCACGAATAACAAATTTCAGGAAGAATGAAAGCAATGGAAATTTCCGAACTGTTGGCGTTTGCCGTCAAGAATAAAGCTTCCGACCTGCATCTTTCGGCAGGACTGCCGCCCATGATACGCGTCCACGGCGATATCCGCCGCATCAATCTGCCGGACATGAACCATCAAACCGTGCACGATATGGTATACGACATAATGAATGACGGTCAACGCAAAGTATA
>DAIETB010000038.1:0-7407 GCA_027345925.1 Sulfuriferula sp. | reverse complement strand
TTTGCCCAAAGACCTCAATACTTCCCTGCTTGCCGATCAGTCGGTGTTCGTTCGCGCCGCAGTCTCCGGCGTCATCCGCGAAGGCGTGATCGCGGCGGCTCTGACGGCGACGATGATTCTGCTTTTCCTCGGCAGTTGGCGTAGTACCCTGATTATTGCCATTTCGATTCCGCTATCGGTATTGGCCTCCATCACTTTATTATCTTTGCTGGGCGAAACCATCAATATCATGACGCTGGGCGGACTCGCGCTGGCAGTCGGAATTCTGGTCGACGATGCGACAGTCACGATAGAAAACATCAATTCGCATCTGGAGGAAGGCAAGGATGTCCATTCCGCCATCCTGGACGGCGCCCATCAAATCGCCATTCCTGCGCTGGTGTCCACCCTGAGCATTTGTATCGTCTTCGCTCCGATGTTTCTGCTTGGAGGCGTGGCGCGCTTTCTCTTCGTGCCTATGGCGGAAGCGGTGGTATTCGCCATGCTGGCGTCTTATCTGCTATCGCGGACGCTGGTTCCGACGCTTTCCATGTACTGGCTGAAAATCCACGCGCAGCATGATTCCGGCTCGACATCCTGGTTGGGCAAATTTCAGAAAGGGTTCGAACGTCGTTTTGAAAAATTACGCGAACGATATCGGCATGGTCTCGAGTCGGTCCTGCAGACACCCAAGCTGTTTATTGCCGGATTTCTGCTCTTGATGCTGGCAAGTCTGGCTTTGTATCCTTTTCTCGGTTCCGATTTCTTTCCGCAGGTCGACACCGGCCAGATAAAACTGCATTTGAGAGCCCGGACCGGAACACGGATAGAACAGACCGCCGTACTCTGCGATCATGTCGAAAGCGCTATCGAGAAAGTCATCCCTGCCGGCGAACGCGAGAGCATGGTGGATAATATCGGCTTGCCCTATAGCGGCATCAATCTCGCTTACAGTACTTCCGGCCCGATCGGTCCAGGCGATGCGGATATACTTATTTCGCTGCGCGTCGGCCATCGGCCCACCGCCGACTATATCCGCGAACTGCGCAAAAAGCTGAACAGCCAGTTTCCCGGTACCGAGTTTGCTTTCCTGCCGGCGGACATAGTGAGCCAAATACTCAATTTCGGTTTGCCGGCACCGGTCGATATCCAGATTGCAGGATTTAACGTCAAGGCCGATCATCTTTATGCCGATCATTTGCTGCAATCGCTGGGACAAGTTCCGGGACTGGTCGATCAGCGTATCCAGCAACGGTACGATTATCCCCAGATTAATGTCGATGTCGATCGCTCGCGCGCCAGTCTGCTCGGCCTGACTGAAAACGATGTGGCGCAGAATCTGCTCATTACCTTGTCGGGCAGTTTTCAGACCAACCCTACTTTCTGGGTAGACCCTAAAACCGGAGTGCAATACAGTATCGCAACGCAAGCGCCGCAATACCGGATGCAAAATCTGAACGATCTGGGACGGATGCCGGTCACTAACGGTCGGGGACATATTCCCCAGGTACTTTCCAATCTGGCGGATTTCCACCGCAGCGTCGCTCCTGCCGTAGTCACGCATTATAACGTCAAGCCCGTTTTCGATATTTATGCCAATGTTGCAGACCGCGACCTCGGCGGCGTTGCGAGCGATATTGAACGCATCGTCGGTAAATCGCCGACTTTGCCCAAAGGCAGCTCCCTGAACATACGCGGACAGGTTTCGACCATGCAATCGGCCTTTCATGGGCTGGCGTGGGGCCTGGTTGCAGCGATCGTTCTTATCTATCTGCTGATCGTGATCAATTTTCAATCGTGGCTGGATCCCTTTATCATCATCACTGCGCTTCCGGCAGCTTTGGCCGGCATTCTCTGGATGCTGTTCCTGACCGGCACTCATATCAGTGTCCCCGCGCTCACCGGTGCGATCATGTGTATGGGTGTCGCGACCGCCAACAGCATCCTGGTGGTCAGTTTTGCCCGCGAACGCATGAATATGGGTGAAAATTCCTACGAAGCTGCGCTGGCTGCAGGTTTTGCCCGGATACGTCCGGTCTTGATGACAGCGCTCGCCATGATTATCGGCATGTTGCCGATGGCGCTGGGGCTGGGCGAAGGCGGCGAGCAAAATGCACCATTGGGACGTGCCGTGATCGGCGGCCTGATGCTGGCGACCGTGGCAACCCTGTTTTTTGTACCGACAGTTTTTTCCCTGATTCATCGTCAACCCAAAGACAATGAACAGCGCAAAGCGGAGAATAATTAATGACATCCAGACACCGTTCATCACCCCTGCCCTGGATATTCCTCGCGATCATTCTGATCATGGCGATCGTAGCGGGTATCGGTATTTATCATCGGCGGCAGCATCTGGATACCTTAAAAAAGGAAGCCCGCGCTACTTCGGTACAGAAAGTGATAGGCTTTCATCCGCTGATCGAAGCCGCTACGTCACCATTGGTATTGCCCGCCAACGTCATTGCGTTCAAAGATGCGTCGCTCTATGCCCGCAGTCCGGGTTATCTAAAGCGCTGGTTTGTCGATATCGGCACCAAGGTCAAACAGAATGAACTGATTGCGCAGATCGAAACCCCTGAGCTCGATGCGCAAGTGCGTCAGGCCCAATCCGACCTGACCACAGCGCATGCCAATTACGATCTGGCACAAACGACTGCCGTACGCTGGCAGGCATTGATCAAAACCCGTACCGTTTCGGTTCAGGATCTGGAAAACAAACTCGGCGATGCGGCTGCCAAAAAAGCGCTGCTCGAAGCGGCGCGTGCGCACCTTCAGCAATTGACCGCGCTGCAGGCTTTCGAACAGATACGCGCACCGTTTGCAGGCACCGTTTCGGTCCGTAACGTCGATATCGGCGATCTGGTTTCGGCCGGGAACACCGGCCGGGAATTATTTCATCTGCTCGACAAGCATGCATTACGGATTTATGTGCAGGTGCCGCAGGCTCAAGCACCGTATATTCAGCTTGGCACTGCTGCCGACATGACCGTGCCCGAGCATCCCGGCAAACATTTCAAAGCCGAAGTGATCAAGCTGGCCGGCGCACTGGATACGACCACACGGACGGTCATGGTCGAATTGCTCTACGATAATCCCGACGATCAGGTGAGTCCTGGCGATTTTGCCAAGATCCGCTTCATCATGCCTATGCCCCGATCGGACATGCGCATACCGGTGACGGCGCTGATTTTCCGTGGCGACGGATTACAGGTAGCGCTGATAGGCGCTCGGCATCATGTGCATCTGGTGACGGTTGTACCCGGCCGCGATTTCGGAAAAAGCATGGAAATATTATCCGGCATCAACCAGCACGACATCCTCATAGACAATCCACCCGACTCCATCGTCGACGGCGAACCGGTGGAGATTGCATCGATGCGTACATTGAAAGCCGGAGAAAAATAATGAAGCGGCTACGGATCGTTGCGCACGCGATACCCTTGCTAGGCCTGTTTTGCACGGCCTGCTCGCTGGCGCCGGCTTATCATCGGCCGGATGTGCCTGCTCCCGACCGTTTCAGCGACCAAAATCCGTTTACGCAAGCGCAGCCCGCCGATACCTTGCCCAAAGGGAACTGGTGGAAAATTTACGGCGATGCAACACTCGATCGTCTCGAACAGCAGTTAGGCAATAACCAGGACGTAAAGGCTGCGCTATCGAGGTTGCAGCAGGCTCAAAGCGCCTTGCAGGCGCAACGGGCTACACTGTTTCCTTCTATCGGCATAGGAGCCGGTACGCAGGAATTACGAACTTCAAAAAACCGCGCAACCTATTTTAAAAGCTTTCCGCTGCAATACCGCGACAATCTGCTGACCGCAGACGTCGCCTATGAACCCGATATCTTCGGACGCTTATCCAATGAAGTCGAAGTAAGCCGCCAGCAGATGGAAGCGTCCCGTTCCGATCTTGCCGCGCTGCAACTGTCGATCCAGGCAGAACTGGCGGTCGATTATTTCGCTTTGCAAGCGCAGCAACGCCAGCAAAAAATTCTTGCCGACCTGGTCGACAACGAAAATCAGTATCTGCAAATGAGCAAAGCGCTATACGAAGGCGGTGGAGCTCCCGAAGCGAGCGTGGCCGAAGCCGATGTCGTATTGCAGAATGCCAGAAGCCAGCAACAGGAAGCGGAACTGCAGGCGCAAACGCTGACGCACGCCATTGCTTTACTCCTCGGCAAACCGGCTACCGGTTTTGTGCTGCGCACCGAAAGCGGCGAACCGCAACCCTGGTCGGGTACTTTGCTGCCCTCCAGCCTGCTGGAACGGCGACCCGATATCGCCAGCGCCGAAAGACAGATGCAAGCTGCCAATGCGGCTGTGGGCATCGCTAAAGCCGCTTATTACCCGCAATTTTCCCTCAACGCTCAGGGCGGCTACGAAAGCAGCCAGTTCGCCAACTTGATCAGCGCACCCAGCGAACTCTGGGCGCTGGGCGCGAGTGCGCTGGTTACCGTATTCGACGCCGGACAGCGGGCTGCATTAACCGAACAGGCACGACAGCATTATGAAGAAACCGTTGCCAATTACCGTCAAACCGTACTGAATGCATATCGTGAAGTTGAAGACAATTTAAGCGCAATCAGGCAATTGAATCTGGAACATCAAGCTCAGCTTCAAGCTTTTCAGTCCGCCAGCATGGCTGCGAAACAAGCCGGCTTCGATTATCAGGGCGGCGGCGGCAGCTACCTCGGCGTTGTGCTGGTGCAAACCCAAGTCCTGCAAGCTGAGCAGCAACTCACGGCTTTACAGTCGCGTCGCATGGCAGCCAGCGTATTGCTGGTGAAAGCGTTGGGCGGCGGTTACGGGAATACTCAATAATTGGGCTGTAAATTAGCTTTTTTGTAACTTAAAATTGCCTCCGATGCGAAGGCCTGGAGCCGCAGACCGATTGCGTTCAAGAAAGTGCTTACGGCGAATCTCGCCACCCTGGCCCTATTTGATGACAAACTGGATCGTACGCTGATGACATTCACTCGCAAGCGCTTCAGTAAAACGTATTCGTAAAACAGCACTTGCAACGTACTCACGAATGGCACACAATAACGCTGACACATCATCCGGGAGTATCATATGGAAAATGCCGGCATTAAGGAATGTCGTCTTAATATTCGCTGTGATGCTTATGCGCGCGAATTGCTTGACAAGGCGGCCGCATATGCGCATCTCAGCGTCTCGGAATTCGTCCTTACCCACGTGTTAAGTTCTGCAGAGAAAATAGTACAGGCCAATGAATGCATTACGTTGAAGCAGGAAGATTTTCATGCATTTCTGACGGCGCTTGATGCGCCTGCCCCACCGAATCTGGCGTTAAAGCAGGCATTTAAACGCCATAAAGAGCAAATTTCGTATTGAAGTTATACCGTATTCGGGCTTTCGATAAAGACATTGATGCCGCTTCCTTTCATTGCGGACAGCCTTTGCTCGACGAATACATTCGTCGCTATGCATCTCAGGATATTCGGCGAAATGTGTCGCGCGTATTTATGGCTACGCCGGAACTTGATGCGCGCCGCCTGGCAGGATTTTTTACACTGAGTGCAGGCAGCGTAAGTTGCAGTGATTTGCCCGCTGCGCTTGCGAAGAAATTACCACGCTATCCCGTACCGGTGGCGTTTATTGGGCGACTTGCCGTATCTGCCGATTTCCAGGGAAAAGGCCTGGGCTCAACTCTCCTGGCAGATGCTTGCCGAAAAGTGGCGCATGCCAGTGCTACTCTGGCAGTGGCAGGAATTGTGGTGGACGCCAAAGACGCAACGGCCGCCAGTTTTTATCGCCATTTCGGTTTTGTGGAATTGCCGGGTAAACCCGACAGTTTGCTATTGCCTGCCGCAGTATTCAGGGATATTGCGTAATACAGAAGCAAAACTTGTTACCTCTGCAATATTCCTCTAAACTCGTAGTATGCATTTCCTCAATCATAAATTGCTGGCTCTGATTTCCCGCCTGATGTTGGCGGCGGTACTGTTTACGCAATATTCGCTGGCAACGCAAGCCTGCATGACCGAAGCGCATCCTGCAATGGCGTTTGCCGTCCAGTCTATGCCGGCGGATTGCGCTATGCATAATGACACGCAGGAACGGCCTAATCCCAATGCCTGTTTCGTCCATTGCACCGCCAGCGATCAAGCGCTGGATACGCATCATATTGCGTTGAATCTGGCGGCGATATTGCCTTCCGTCACGGTGACAGTCGTTGCGCATACCGAAACTTATATTTCCCGGATTTACCCTGCTCCCTTCTTCGTCGCTACAGGCGGCCCCCCGCTCTATCTGCTGCTCCAGAATTTCCGCAATTAAGCTCCGCAGTTTGCGTTAACTGCCGATAAGGACGACATCGTCCCGGCACGCCCACGTCAATGTAGCTGTTGGAGCAGTCAAAATGATTCGATTTATCTGTTTTTCAGGGTTCTTGCTCTGCTCGGCGTTCGCACTTGCGGATACGACGAGCGTTAACGATACGGTAAATTTTGCGCAAGCAAATACCGGTCCGAATGCATCTATAAAATTATCGGCGCAGACTGGCGCTACGCTTTCCCTGGAGCGCACCGTCGAGCTCGCGGCCGAGCGCGCGCCTCAGGTCGAAGCGGGACAATACAAGCAAGCGGCGGCGGCGGCCGATCATGACCGCGCCGGACGTTTACCCGATCCGCAGTTACAGTTCGGCGTGCAGAATCTGGATACGCAAGGCCCCGGCGCTTTCAATCCGAACGGCGATTTCATGACTATGCAGTTTGTCGGCGTCAGCCAGGACATCCCGTCGCCGGCAGCCCGCAGCGCGGAACGGAGCAAGGCGCGTGCGAACGAGGCGGTCGCAGCGGCCGATACGCAAACCGCCCGTTTCCTCGCGCAGCGCAGCGCAGCGACGGCATGGGTCGACTTGTGGGCCGCGCAACGCGCCGATGATTTGCTGCAACAATTATCCGCGCAAAACAGCGTCGCAATTAAAGCCGCCCGCGCCCGCCTCGCCTCTGCGGCGGGAACGGCAACCGATGTCCTCGCAGCGCGCGCCGCCGGAATCGAACTGGATAACCAGATCGAAGCCGTTCGGGGCGACGAACAGGAAGCGCATGCCGAGCTGGCACGCTGGATCGGTACTGCCGTCGACGATATTCCGTTATCCGCACCTCCCGATTTCTCGACGTTGCCGGTACGCGAAAGCCGTTTGCTGCAAGCGCCCGACCAGCAGGCGCCGCTGCTGGCCTGGGGTCCGCGTGTCAAGCTGGCGCAAGCCGATTTACAGCGTGCCCGGGCGACTAAATCGCCAGACTGGAGCATAGGAGCCAGCTACGGCATCCGTGCGCCCGGCTTACCGCCTCTGGCTTCTGTGCAGGTCGGGATGAGAGTGCCCTTGTTTCCCGGCCATCGCGAAGACAGGGATATCGATGCGCGCCACGCCGATCTGGAAGCCGTGGTCGCGGATCGGGAAGAC
>DAIETB010000031.1:0-5933 GCA_027345925.1 Sulfuriferula sp. | reverse complement strand
GCTACGATTCCTTGCATGATAGGGTTTTTACGGGCGCCCGATTTGAAATTCATTAACTGCTTGGTGATATACTCTGGTTGCTGACCTGCCAGGTTAGGGTAGGTAGGCGAAGTGCTATTGCCGTCGGCCCCGTGACATGCTGCGCAAACTGTAGTTACCAACTGTTGCGCTTTGGCCGGGCCGCTCGGGGAGCTGGCATCTTCCGCGTGAGCAAGAGAAACCGTGGTCAAAGCAGCGAATGCCGCAAACGCCATAATATTCTTCATTTGTGACTTCAATTGTAAGCTCCTCTACCGTAACATGCTAAAAAACGATTATTCTATCCTCATTTTATTTTTCACGCCAGCTCGATCTGTCGGGCGACGATTTCGGTATTAAATTTATGAATTTTTTTCAACCAGCAGCATTTTATACTACCGTTAATCATTTGTGTGATTTGCCTGCAGAAAGTCTGGCCGAGGTAGCATTCGCGGGCCGTTCGAATGCCGGAAAATCGAGTGCTATCAATACTCTGGCTAATAGAACCCGGCTGGCGTTTGTGAGCAAAACACCCGGCAGGACACAGCATATCAATTATTTTAGTCTCGGTGCGCAGCGCTATCTGGTCGATTTGCCGGGATACGGTTTTGCGAAAGTGCCGAATGCGGTCAAGGATCACTGGCGCGGTTTACTGGGCGATTACCTGGCATTGAGGCCCCAGTTGTGCGGGCTGGTATTAATAATGGATGCGCGGCATCCTTTGACTGAACTGGATCAGGTCATGTTGAACTGGTTTTTGCCTACGGGTAAGCCGGTCCATTGTCTGCTGACGAAAAGTGATAAACTTAATCGTAGCGATGCCGCAGCAACTTTGCGCTTTGTCCGTCAGGAATTCGAAAAATTGTCTCCGGTATTTTCCGCGCAATTGTTTTCGAGTCTGAAAAAGCAGGGTCAGGAGGAAGTCGAAGCAGTTGTTTCCAAATGGTTTGAGTCGTATGTTCAAAACGAAAAAAACCTCGGCTAAAGGGGAGTATAGCCGAGGTTAAAATGTTCTGACTAGCGTCAGAACGCCCGCTCAGGGAGGAGAAGCGGGAGACGGCAAACTACACCATCTGCATAGTAAGAGCGGTGCGTTTTTGAAAAGTTCACTATTTTTTGCAAGAATTGAAAATGAATTCAAATGCCATTTATCCTTTAACTCGCATGCGCCGCATGCGCCGAGATGACTTCAGTCGCCGCCTGATGCGGGAGAACATATTAACAGTCGACGATTTGATCTATCCTGTTTTCGTGCTCGATGGCGAAAATCGTTGCGAAGCTGTGGCGTCGATGCCCGGCGTCGAACGGGTTTCGCTCGATCGGTTATTGCCGGTGGCGCAGCGTTGCGTGACGCTGGGAATTCCGGCGCTGGCTATCTTTCCGGTCATCGATGCTTCATTAAAATCGCTGGATGCTTGTGAAGCCTATAATCCCCGAGGTTTGGTTCCGCGTGTGGTAAGGGCTTTGAAGGAAGCCTTTCCCGGGCTCGGAATAATTACCGATGTAGCGCTCGATCCCTATACCAGTCACGGCCAAGATGGGCTGATCGATGGTGACGGCTATGTGCTGAACGACGAAACGCTGGCGGTACTGGTTCGTCAGGCGCAGGCACATGCCATGGCCGGGGCTGATATCGTCGCGCCCTCGGACATGATGGACGGTAGAGTCGGAGCCATCCGCCGCAATCTGGACGGGCACGGATTGATCCATACCCGGATACTTGCTTACTCCGCTAAATACGCTTCAAGTTTTTATGGCCCTTTCCGTGATGCGGTCGGTTCGTCGGCCAATCTTGGAGCAGGTGACAAACATACTTATCAGATGGATATAGCCAATGGCAATGAGGCGCTGCGGGAGGTCGCCATGGACTTGCAGGAAGGTGCCGATATGGTGATGATCAAACCGGGTCTGCCGTATCTCGATATCGTTCGTCGGGTCAAGGAGGCATACGCTGCTCCGACTTATGTCTATCAGGTAAGCGGCGAATACGCCATGATCAAGGCGGCGGTACAAAACGGCTGGCTGGACGAGAAAAAAACGGTGCTGGAGACGTTGGTAGCTTTTAAACGGGCCGGAGCCGACGGTATCCTGACCTATTATGCGCTGGATGCGGCGCTCTGGTTACAGGAGTGAATCGCTGCTCGCGCTGACTTCGATCAGGGCGAGTACCTGAGAGAGCGTTGCCCGCTTGAGCGGCTCATGATTGCTATTGCGCGGCGCGTTACGGATCGCGCCGAGCGGATGTACGGTAATATAGATGTCGCAGATGTCGTAGTCGAGGATAAAGCAGGGTATCTGTTTCCGGCCGCCCTGATGGTTGATCTGCTGCTGGCCTTGTTTGAACTGGATATTCTGGTTGAGCAGATACAGCTCTACCTCTTTTTCGTTGTCGGTAAACAATTCGATGCGTATATCGGAATGTTTGCCGGCGGTGCCGTTAAGCACCGCGCCGGTCAGATAGGGTTGAAATTCGGCCAGTATTTGCATGATATCGATGGCCGTCTGCCGTAATTCGCGCAATACGGCAGGATGCGTCTGCGATTGAAACAGGGCGTGATAACTTTTCACCGCTGCCTCTATCTCCGGATTGCCTGGCAGATGATGCGGTTCGGCGATACCCAGCTGCCGTGCCGCTTTTCTTTTTGCGGAAGCGAAATCCCGTACGCCATGCTCGCATATTAATTGTGCTGCTAATTGAGCCACGAGTTCCCGGGTCGGATTGATTTTCATTGGATTTTTACCTGGTCGGCGGATTCGGTAGTGCGTTCAAAGGATTTGCGCCGGGGCCGCTCGTCATTGGCGGAGCGGGAGCGGGGGTCACTACCGCAGGGGCTGTCCCGGGAGCGGGCGGAGCGGTGATGGTAGTGCTGGTGTTGGGAGCCATGGGCACGCCTTCCTGATAAAAATATTCCGGAACCCCGGTTTCCCCCGGTCCCACAGGCAGACCCGTCAAGGGGTTTATCGCTACAGTTACCACGCCGTTTGGCGGTTCCGGCGGCGATTGCGGTACCCCTTTGAGCATTTCGCCCATATATTTCATCCAGATCGGCAATGCGGCCTGTGCGCCCGTTTCGCCGCGACCCAGAGTTCTGGGCTGGTCATAGCCTATCCATGCGACGGCGACCAGATTCGGCTGAAAACCTGCGAACCACGCATCGTTCTGATCGTTGGTCGTCCCCGTTTTACCGGCAAGATCGTTGCGCCCGAGCTGTGCCACCTTGGCTCCGGTGCCGCGCCGGACCACGTCTTGCATGAGGCTGGTAATGATAAATGCATTGCGCGGATCGATAACCTGTTTTGGCGGTTGCGGAACCGTACGCATGATAGTCTGACCGTTCTGATCTACGATGTGGTCGATGATATAAGGCTTGATCTGGGCTCCTCCGTTGGCGAACACCGAGTAACCAGCCGCCATTTGCAAGGGAGTTACCGATCCCGCTCCCAGCGCAAGCGTCAGGTAAGGCGGCTGATGCGCAGCATCGAAGCCGAAGCGTTGGGCGTAATCCCGCGCATAGTTCGGGCCTATGGCTTGGAGCATGCGGATGGTCGGCAAGTTCAGGGATTCGGTTAGCGCTTGTCTCACGCTGACTATCCCGGCATACGTGCCTTCGTAATTTTTAGGTTCCCATAATACGCCTCCGGTTTGCGCCGGATCGATCGTAATCGGTTCGTCCTCGACGAGGGTTGCTGCCGTAAAACCTTTTTCCAGCGCTGCCGAATAGATGAACGGCTTGAAGCTGGATCCCGGTTGCCGGAACGCCTGCGTGACATGGTTGTATTTGTTCAGGTTGTAATCGTAGCCGCCGACCAGCGCCAGGATAGCGCCGGTTTTCGGATCCATGGCGATAAATGCCGCTTGCGCTTGCGGAATCTGGGTGATGCGCCAGTCATCCGTGTCGCCGATTTTCTGGACGCGAATGATAGAGCCTCTGCGTAGCGTCAGCTTGGCCGGCGCTGTTTTACTGAGTGCGCGCTGAGCGAATTTTAGTCCTTCGCCCTTTATATCGATGTACCCGGTATCTTTGGCGTAAGCGCGAACGGATTTGCTGCCGGTAGTCAGTACGATAGCAGGGACAAGATCGTGGACGGCAAATTTATCCTGCAGCGCCGCTTCCAGAGTCTGTGCAGTGGGTTCGGTATCTTCGGGAAGGCTGGCGATACCTTCCGCGCCGCGATAACCGTGTCGATGGTCATAGGTTTCCACGCCTTGCCATAAAGCCGTGTCGGCCATGCGCTGGTCTTTCTTGCGCAGAGTGGTGTATACCTTGAGGCCGTTGGTATAAATGGCATCCTGATAACGATCGTACATCGCCTGGCGTATCATTTCGGCTACATAATCGGCGCCTACCTGAATGTTCGACATCTGATTTTTGCGGATGATCAGCGGCTCATTGAGGGCGGCATTGTATTGGTCGGCATCGATATAGTGCAATTCGAACATGCGATGCAGTACATAATGCTGACGGGCCTGAGCGCGGGGCAAATTGACGACGGGATTGTAGCGCGAAGGCGCTTTGGGCAAACCGGCGAGCATTGCCGCTTCGGCAATATCGATTTTTCTGAGCGGTTTGCCGAAATAGGCTTGCGATGCGGCGGCAAAGCCGTATGCGCGTTGTCCCAGATAAATCTGGTTGATATATAGAGTAAGTATTTGATCCTTGCTCAGCGAGCGTTCGATTTTGATGGCGAGCAAGGCTTCATTCAGTTTTCGGGTAAATGTTTTTTCGCTGGAGAGGAAAAAATTACGCGCGACCTGCATGGTAATGGTCGATGCGCCTTCTTTTGCTCCTCCCGACACTACATTACTCATTGCGGCGCGCAGGACCCCCATCGTATCGATCCCGCCGTGTTGGTAAAAACGGTCGTCTTCGGCGGCAAGTATCGCCTGTTGCAGTATTTTTGGCGTATGCGCCAGATCAACCACGGCACGGCGCTCCTCGCCGAATTCCGCCAGTAGTGCTCCATCGATGGTATAAACGCGCATGGGAATTTTAGGCCGATAATCGGTGAGCGCATTCAGGTCCGGTAATTTGGGATAAATCAAAGCGATAGCCAGCAATACCAGGGCTGCGATCAGCACAAAAAAACCTGTAATAACGGCAAAAATATAAAGCCAATGTGATTTCAGCATGAAGAATTATCCGATTCTAAGTATTCTGCGACGCATTCATTATAGATGCGAAATAGATAAGACCATAAAAAATGATAAATATTTTAGGAAGCCAAAAAAATAGTTTACAGCCTAGAAAGTTGCTGATAGTCTTTAACGTGAATTGTTGATTTCACTTCCTAACCATTACATAAAAAAGGGATTTCTGTTGCAGTTCAACTTTCTTAAAATAAATTCCCCCCCGCTGGTTGGCGTCGATATCAGTTCGACTGCAATAAAATTGGTTGAATTAGGAGAAATGGGTCGCGAGCGTTGCAGTCTTGAGCGGTATGCCATCGAACCTCTGCCAAAAGATGCGATAGTCGAGGGGAATATTGCAAAAATGGACGAAGTCGTGGAGGCGATGAAACGCGCCTGGGAGCGTATGGGTTCTCGCTCAAGACACGTAGCGCTGGCATTGCCGGCCGCAGCAGTTATTACCAAGAAAATCATTCTGCCCGCCGATCTGACCGAAGAGGAAATGGAAATTCAGGTTGAGGCGGAAGCAAATCAGGTTATCCCTTTTGCTCTCGACGAAGTCAACCTGGATTTTCAGGTATTAAATCCGGTTCCCAATTCCGTCAACGACGTAGAGGTTCTGATAGTAGCCAGCCGCAAGGAAAAAGTCGAGGACCGGGTCGCCGTGGCGGAAGCTGCCGGGCTCAAGGTCTTGGTCGTGGATACGGAATTCAATGCGAGCCAGACGGCTTATGAAGGAATGGCGCATATTTTGCCGGAAAGCGGCAGAGGCCAGATCGTGGCCTTG
>DAIETB010000019.1:0-2875 GCA_027345925.1 Sulfuriferula sp. | reverse complement strand
GGCGTCCATGGCGTGGACGAAGCCACGGTTGTCGAGTTCGAATACCAGCAGGCTGCCGTCGGCCGTTTCGGCGCAGTCGATGATGAAATAATCGAGTCCGATGCGTTCGTATATCGCTTGCAGCGCAGCGGCGTGCCGGTGGCCGAAGCCGGTGTCGAAGCCGGTCATGAATTCTGCTTCTTCGGCGCGCTTATCGGCGCTCTCGGTCATGCCTGCGTTCTTGTAATGTATCATCCACTGTTCGGAAATCGCCATATGGCAGGCATACGGCCGACCTTCCGCCAGCGCGATGCGGTATTTGCGGAACAGGCCGTCCTGGTCGCTGTAATCGATAAAGCGGGAAACATAAAACGCTTCTTCCTGCATGGTCTGCAAATAACCGTGCAAATCCGCCGGAGTGTCGAGTTTGCATAGCCCGCGCCCTGCGTGCGAGTCCAGCGGACGGATGATGACGGGATAACGGTCGTTTTCGAGGAATTCCGCCGTAGTGCGTTCGCCGTTGGCAATTTTCAGCAGGGTCGTTCTGTCGATAAGCGCCGTGATCGGCATGACGACGCCATCGATGGAGGAGAGCAGCGCGGATGCCCGATTGCGCGCAAGGCGCAGGATTTTGTCGGGATAGTTGATGACGGGTTTCGGCCAGCGGGCTAGTCGAGACGCTATCTGTTTGAGCAGGGCCTGGTTTTCCATCGCTTCGCCGATGGCGACGAAGAGCAGGTCGTGCGGCGGTGGTGGGTCGGGCAAGGGATGCTCGGCGGAAACGTAGAGCAGATCCAGATCGACGTCGGACTGTTCCAGCAGGAAATCCAGCGGTGTATTGTCCATCATGTCGCCCGGTCGCATCAGGGCGAGCAAGGTGATTGAGGCTGGGGGATTTTGCGCCGGCAGATGAAAAAGGGTGCGCCGGTCGAGTGCTTTGCCCTGAATTTCAAACGCCGCTTCGCGATTGCCGGTGAGCTGGAAAATCATGGATAAATTCATGAGCAGGTTGGCGTCATCCAGATTGTAAGCGGCGATATTGACCAGATGGGAGAGATCCGCCTTGCTTTCCGCCATGCGCATCAAGCGCGCGACACCGATAACCGGTTCGCCGACTGAGTGATCTGCATCGATTTTTACGTTATCCTGATCGTCGTCGGGAAAATTAGATTTCATGTTTTTAATATATCGGGCTTTTCAAAATTCGGTATTGTTCGTTACTATAATCGCTAATTCATCGGAGTTTTACAAAAAAGAGGCGGTTTTCCCCGAATGAGACAGCAGGACGTTATATCGGTTAAGTTACGCTTATCTCACCTAATCCAGCAAGACATCGTATACTTTAAACCCGTTTTTTAAAATTCAAAAGCAAGAGATGGGGCGTATTCGAGCGTGACATCGCCAGAATTGCCGAATCGGTCGGTAAATTTCAAAAGATGCGAGTGCGCAGTAAATTGACAAAGTAGTTTAGTGCGTTACAATACTTAAATGAACTACCTTGTAAAGTAAAATAGAATTTCTGCCGAATTTATTCCCTATGGCAAATGTCTGCCGTTTTGCTGGAAAGTTGATTATGTGGCGTACAGTCGGATTAGTGATATTGGTTTCTTTGCTTGCCTCATGCGCGGATTCTTCCGGCTTGCGTGCAGAAGCAAAAAAAATCCCGCTGCCCGAGCATCCCCGTCAGCAATGGAATTCGAACTGGTGGGAGGCTTTTCATGACCGGCAGTTAAGCGATCTGATTGCGACAGCGTTGACGCATTCGCCGGATATCAGAATTGCTCAGGCCAGAATCCGTCTGGCTCAGCGGCAGGCAGATATTTCAGGTGCGAATTTAAGTCCTACCCTCGATGTCAACGGTTCGGCGGTACGGGAAAAACTGAGCCCTCAGGGTCTGTTTCCTCCCCCGCTGGGCGGCAGTGTGTTTAATCTGGGTCAGTTAACGCTCGATTTCAATTACGAATTCGACTGGTGGGGAAAAAATCGTGCAGCGCTCAAAGCCGCGTTGGCCGAAGTCGACGCCAGTCGGGCTGAGGCGGCTGAAGCGCGTCTGATCTTGAGCGTGGCAGTCGCTCAAAGTTATTTTAAATTGCAAAGCGATGCCGCTAAAACTGCGCTAGCGCAGGCGATGCTGACAAAACAGCAGAGCTTGTTGCGTTTATTGAAATTGCGTGCGCATAACGGCGTCGCATCGGATTTGCCGATGGATCAATATGCGAGCGGGATCGCGACGCTGAAGCTCGATATAGCCCGCTTGTCCGAGCTGGATAAACTCGATAGAAATGCGATAGCCGCGCTGATGGGACAGCCGCCTGCGGCCGGCGATGCCATTTATATTACTTCGGACGCCGCACCGGCTTTACCGGATTCGATTCCTGCCGATTTGATCGGTTCGCGTCCGGATATCATTGCGCAAAATCTGGAAATCAAGTCGGCATCAGCCATGATCGATAGCGCTCGGGCGGATTTTTATCCCAACATAAATCTAGGCGCTTCGGTAGGGTTTCAGAGTCTGGGACTGCGCAGATTATTGCAAAGTGGCAGCGAGATGGCTACGGTAGGTCCTGCCATTCATTTGCCGATATTCGATGCCGGCAGACTCCGGGCCAATCTCGGGGCAAATTATGCGCAATACGATATTGCGGTCGAAACGTATAACCAGACCGTAATCGGCGCCATGCGCGACGTAAATGCCGCCTCGGTCTCGCTCCGATCCCTGAAACAGCAAACGCAGGCCGAACAGGAAGTGGTCGGAGCGCTGAAACGTACGCGGCATCTTGCTGAATTGCGTTACCGGCGCGGCATGGAAGACTATCTGGCCGTATTGCAGACAGAAATACCGCTATTGAACGCGCAACAGACTCGGATCGATCTCGATGCGCGCCAGTTTGCAGTG
>DAIETB010000017.1:0-12121 GCA_027345925.1 Sulfuriferula sp. | reverse complement strand
GCGCGCAGTTGCTGCGCCATTTTTTTCGACAGCGCGGCCCGGTCGCCGGTCTCTCCGCCTTCCAGTCCGATCAGGATCAGCCGCGAGGCGAACCCGTCGCGGATCTGGTCTACCAGCAACTGCTGTTGCGCAGTGGGCGAGCGCGGCAAAAAAGCGGACAGGTCGGTGGTGAAATGGGTGCGGCCGATGATAGCGATGCAAGCCAGTAAAAACGCCAACCACAGCGCTATCGCGTAATAACGGCGAGGTAAGCTCATGGCGTCGGGCTGGCGATCGTCGTTATCGAACGGTCGCCGTCGGTCTGTATGACTTCCATGCTGCGCAATTCGTTGTTGACGCCCCGGATCAGGATGCGCGCGATCCGCTCTTTGATTCGGCTGTCGGTAGGCAGCAATTGCAGTGTCCAGTGCGCTTGAGAGCCGCTCAGACTGAGTGCGTACGAGCGTTGCAGCAATTGCCGATCGCCGGCCAGCGTGCCGCGCAGGCTGGCGGTAAAGGCCGCGATTTCCGGGTAATCGGCGAGTTTCAGCAAATAATGTTTCTGGCCGCGAGCGATGAGTACGGTATCGCCGTTGAGTATCAGCGTTTCGGCTTGCGGCCGCAAAGTGCGCTTTTCGAAATAATCCGGCGCTTTGTAAATCAGTTCGCCCGAAGAAAGCTGGGGCTTATCGAGCAGCGCCACAGTCTTTGTTTCGCTGAACGCCGCATGGCTGCTGCGCACCTGAGCCAGCGCCTGCATGAGCTGGTCGATATCCCAGTCGGCGGCGACAGCGGCATTAGTGCCGGACAATACGGCGGCGAAGAATGCGGCGGATAAAAAAATGCGGCGCGGAATCATGGCGGTCTGGTTCCGGCAGGATGCTGCCAGAAATCGAAAAAATTAAACCAATTATACGGTGTTGCACGGCAATATCGCTCGAGCAGAGCGGCATAATCCGTCATCGCCTGGGCGACGGCCGCACTGCGTTCGCTGCGCGGGGTATCGGTAAAATCCGCCAGCGCGTCGAAGTGGATGCGATAACGATTGCCGCCGAGATACAACCCGGTCATGAACAGGACCGGACGTCGCAATAGCGCCGCCATGCGCAAAGGGCCTTCCGGCATGTAAGCCGTTTTGCCCAGAAACTGGACCGGACGCATACTGTCGTCGGTCGGCGCTCGATCCGCCAGCATGCCGACCAGATAACCGGCATCGAGACGTTCGCGCACCGACAGCATGGATTCGATTTTCCCCAGCCCGATAATGTCTTGCATGGCAGTTGGGTTGATGACTGCAAGGATGGAGTTGACTCTTTGCGCATGGGCTTCGTGCATCACCATCGCGACCTGTATATCGGGATGGGCAAGGCCCAGGGATCGCAGTACTTCGAAACTGCCCAAATGCGCACCAAGCAGAAACAGGCCGCGGCCCTCGGCATGCAGATCCAGCAACAGTTCGGTGCCGTGCAGTTCGAAATCGAATAAATCGAACTGCCGGTTAACGAGATAAATCCGGTCGTGGGTGGTACTGGCGAAACTGAAAAAATGTCGGTACAGGTCGACCCATTGCGGCCGGCGGTCAAGCGCCCGTTGCAGATATGCGCGCGAAGCGTTGCGGCTGCGCGGAGAAAACAGCAGAAAATAGCCGGCGATACCATGCAATATCAAGCGGCTGGCTCGACGTCCCAGATGCAGGGAAATCCAGGTCATTATGCGCAGCATGGTCATATTGCTGCGTTCCGGCGTAGCGGTCCAGTGTTGCGCCGGGGCAGTCATGGCGAGAGATTGCGCGGCGGCGGGTTTAATAACACACTGCCGGCGGCAATTTTGCGGGTGCCCGAACGGATATCGAAGCGGATAGCGCCGCTACTCGATGGTTCGTGAACGAGCGTAAGCGTATCGCCGGGATAGGCGGGGCTTAGGAACTTGACCGAATTGATCGTGTAGCGCTCAGGAATCAGCGCCGCACTTTCGGCAATGGCCTGCATTGCCCAATCGAGCAGCACGACCCCCGGCAATATCGGCATGCTGGGAAAATGACCGGGGAAGGCCGGATGATCGAGCGGAATTACCGTGCTCATCGGTTGATTCGCTTTTCGGGTTCGGATATGCGCGTCGAACAGCGATTGCAGGGCGGAATGCGGCAGCTTGCCGGTGGCATTGCGCGGCAGTTCCGTTACAAAGACGAGCGGCCGCGGCAAAAATACCGGATCCATTCGTTGCCGCAGTGCGCTTGTCAACGCCTGCGCCTCCAGTTCCGGCGCGACGACAAAGGCGGCCAGACGGGTTACGCGATCGGGATGGGTTTCCTCGGGCATGTAATAGGCGCCGTCGAGGACGCCGGGGATGCTGTTGAGCTGCTGATTCAGATTCGTCAGCGAGTTGCGTTTGCCCGCGATATTGATTAAGTCGGCCGTTCTTCCGTGCAGTAAAAAGCGGTCGCTGCCGCGAGGTTCGATGACGTCGCTCATGGCCATCGGCGGACGGATGTAGTCGCTGGCGGCGCAAATCCGTTCACTTTCCTGCAGCAAGCGGATGCCCGGCAATAGCTGCCATTCGTTGCTTAGCGCCGGTCGGCGCGTTGCAACAACGCCGGTTTCGGTGGTGCCGTATATTTCCTGCAAGACCGTTCCGAATTGCGCTTCGAGTCTGTGCGCGAGAGAGGTCGACAAAGGCGCTGTCGCCGATACGATTAAATTCAGTTCGGGAATTTCCAGTCCGGAGTCGGATAACGTACGCAAATGAACTGGCGTCGATACCAGTATTCGCGGGGCGGGAACGAGCGCGAGTGCTTGCGCGATATCGGCCGGATAAAACGGATGAGCGTGGCAAAGCGCGTTGCCGCTTTGCCACGCCATGATAATCGTCGATTCCAGGCCGTACATATGTTGCGGCGGCACAGTGCCGAGCAAGACGTAATGCCTGTCGTCGTACAGCCCCAGGCGTTCGGCTTCCGCTTTGGCGCTGTGCGCGAGCACCCCCCAGGTTTTGCGGTGCGCCTGCGGCAAGCCGGTCGTTCCCGAGGTAAAGACGACCGCGATGCATAAATCGTTATCGGCTTCGGGGATCGGCCGACATACTTCGGAAATTTCCGGCGCAGGCAAATAGCGGAATTGCGGTAAATCCAGCGCAGAATCTCCGCTATCGCACAGGCAGAACAGATCGGGAGCATATTGTTTGAGCTGATCGATCCTCGCCGGGTCCAGAGAAGGCGGCAGCAGGCTGGTTTTTTTTCGTATTATCGACGCAGCCAGCCCGACGGCAAAATGATAGCGATCGCTGCACAGATTCAGGATATGCGCTGCGGCGGGCAAATGGCCAGCCAGATGATAAACGTCATCCAGAAATTGCCGGACGGTGACAGGCTTGCCGTATTGCCAGGCGACGATCTGATCGGGTGCGGTATGCGACAATAATGGAGTATCGGGCATAATCTATAACCGGACTAACGAAGTTGTCCCGGCATTTTCCGGTAGGTGCGTACTGTTTCCATTACGCCGGTATGTTCTACGTCGGTCAGCACGCGTTTACGGATCGCAAATTCGGCGATAAACATGAGTGCTACCAGCGGTAGGAAAACAAAGTTGGAAAATATCGACCAGATTCCCAATGGAAACAGGAAAAACAGGCTGGTCGATACGGCGATCATGATGCCGAAAAATACCGCCCAAGCAACCGTGACGGAGCGGGCATAACGCCTATGGGCTTCGTTCAGGGAACCGTGCATGATTTCTGCGTAACGGGCGCACAGGGGCTGGCGGCCGGCGAACAGGGTACGGGCGAACGTCGCAAACAAAGTCAGTTGCAAAGCCTCGTGTTCCATCCAGTATATCCAGCCGTAGTGCCGCTTCAGCAGGGGCCACGCCAGTATGGCTGCGGTTCCCGCGATGGTGATTAACGACAGCATGAGCAGCCGGTGCGACGATCGGCCGGCGAACAGCAATAACGCCAGAAGTAAAGGGGCCAGGGCAACGGCTACGCCTAATGGCGCATTCCCGGATTGATTGGTGTAATTGGCGAGCAAGGCGTAACCGAACATCGCAGCCGCGACGGCGAACCCGCTCAGCGTACGAGCGGCAGGAGACATCAGCGGGTGCGCTGCGCCGCGATGTGGTCGGCCAGATTGCGCAGAGAGCCGAAAATATGCTGATTGTTGGCGTCGTCCGCGCGCAATTGCAGGCCGTACCGCTTGGAGACAACCAGCGCTATTTCGAGGACGTCTATCGAATCCAGCCCTAGCCCCTCGTTGTATAAAGGCGCATCCGGATCGATATCGGCGAGCGTGACTTCGAGATTCAGGCTTTCAATCATTAATTCCGCGATTTCGTTGTAAAAGTCCTGGGGAATTGTGCCTAGCATATTGTATTTTAAATAAGAATTTTCGTCGCCATTCTACAATATACGGGCTTTATTGGCAAGGGAAAGAGGGATTTGTGGGAGCCCAGAAAATATAGAGACGACGTGGAAATCTCGCAAATTCAGTTTGAATCCCGCCTGCTTGGTGTTGGCATATTCCATATCAATGCCAGACAAAAACTGGATTCGATGAATCAGATCGAACGATGGCTCGCCGATAAGGTCATCCTGATCAATATCCGAACACCGGCTATCAGGAGGCGCGCAATGGAAATAATGCTTGGCGTATCAGAAAAGCGAATGCCAAAATTTATACTCTTACCGACATTGATCAAGATGCACCAATGTTTCAACGCATAAAGAATGCTCTTTTTCCAGATGGAGAACTGACCTCGAACCAAATTAACGATATCATGATTGTTTGAGATGCAGTTCACTTTCACGCCATATTGATCACCCGCGATGGCTACTCAAAAGCCAGCCCAGGGGGCATTCTCGGCGATCGGGCAAATTTCGTGACATTGTTCAGATCATGTCGGATGAGGAAGCAATGTAATTCATTCGAGAAAAAATTGCGGAAAGGGATATTTTCAATTGCCAGATAGCAGCAGAGACAGTGTTGCCACTTCCTGAATGGACCGGAAACGATTAATGAATATATTCGCAGGAGAATAAAGAGAAAAAAAGTATGCCACTTGGATGGAAAGAGCTTTTGTCATGTTTAACGACCTTATGGAGCAAATTATATGACTATCGGAGCAACCTCGCGCATGGATCAAAACCCGACTTCAAAAGTAACCTTTCCCTACTCGGACATGCCGAGACCGCCCGTAAATACCTGCGCGAAACCACTATGGCTCTTCTTCGGCACTCGCTCACTGAACCGCTGCTCATTCGGGATCCTCGCGCATGTTAACCCCTCTTCCATCCAATAATCAGAGTCGGGCTCTGTCCCAACACCGATATTTGATACATGGCACCAGATATTTCCCATACATTCCATTGAAGGAATTTTTTATCGGGGTTATACTTTAGCGCATGAGTTGGAATGTCGAATACACTGATGAGTTTGGCAGTTGGTGGGGTAGCTTGTCCGAAGAGGAACAAGTATCTCGATGCCTCAGTTCGCTTGCTGGAAGAACGAGGTCCAAATTTAGGCTTTCCGCATAGCAGCGGCATCAATAACACCAAACATGGGCACATGCGTGAATTACGCACAAAGCATGATGGACGGCCATTGCGCACTCTGTATGCGTTTGATCCACGGCGAACTGCTATTTTGCTTATTGGTGGTGATAAAACGGGCAGTGATCGCTGGTATGACACCAATATCCCTGTTGCCGAGCGATTGTATGACGAACATATTAAGCAATTAAGAAAGGAAGGATTGGATAATGGCTAAGCAATTTTCACAACTTCGCGCGACCATGTCGCCTGAATCTCAGGCGCGTTCAGCAAGTCTGGCCAAGGTTATGCTTGCCGAGATGCCGCTCAACGAATTACGCCAGGCACGAGGATTGTCACAAAAGAAGCTGGCGGAGCTATTGCATGTACAACAACCCGCTATCGCCAAACTCGAAAAACGGACAGACATGTACCTTTCAACCCTGCGCAGCCATATTGAGGCAATGGGAGGGACATTGGAGATTGTCGCCCATTTCCCCGACGGGGAAGTCAAAATTAGTAATTTTGTTGAGATTGATGCATAAAAATATTTGCAACGCACAAACCCCGTAGAATTAACGGATGACAGGAACTGGAAAGCTGGTTGCCGGCCGATGAAACCAAAATCTCCGATCACCTTTCAACCGATGCGCATCGGCAATGGGTCGTTTACAGAATTATTCAGCTTACATAATCCGCCGCTAGAGTCCCATCCCCCTTCGAATCGAGCCCCGCCGCGCGGATGACGGCAGTGGCAATGACGGCGACGGTCAGATTTAGCAGCAACGCATAAAATCCGGCGTAACCGGCGATGGTGTAGCCGAACACATGCAGGTTGTAGACGCTGCCTTTGAAGCTTAAGGTCGATACCATCCAGGCGCCGTACCCGACGCCTGCGGCCCAGCCCAGCAGCAGGGCTTTGCCGTCGAACCAGCGGGTATAGAGGCCGGTTGCTATCGAGGGCAGGATTTGCAGGGTGAGTATGCCGCCCAGCAATTGCAGATTGATGGCGTATTGCTGCGGTATCAGCACGATGAAGAGCAGCGCGCCGAATTTCACCAGCAAGGAAATCAGTTTGGCCATGCCCGATTCCTGCGCATCGGTGCAATCCGGATTGATATATTCCTTGTAGATATTGCGGGTGAACAGGTTGGCGGCGGCGATCGACATGATCGCTGCGGGCACCAGCGCGCCGATCGCTACGGCGGCGAAGCCGATGCCGACGAACCACGGCGGGAAAAAATGCAGCAGCAAGCCCGGTACGGCGAATTGCGCGTGATAAGTAGCGAAATAGGATTTGAATTCCGGCAGCTTGTCCAGTCCCGCAGAAAAGGCGAAGTAGCCCATCAGCGCGATAAATCCGAGCATGAGCGAATACGCCGGCAGGAATATCCAGTTGCGCCGCAAGGTGTCCGAGCTACGGGCGCTTAACAGCGCGGTCAGCGCGTGCGGGTAGAGCATGACGGCAAAGGCCGAACCGAGCGCCAGCGTAATGAACGAGGAATACTGGCCGAAACTATTGCCGTCGGGCGGCGTTAGCAGCAGTTTGCTCTGGGGTATCGCGGCGAATATGGCGTGCATGCCGCCCATTTTCATCGGTACGACGATCATCACCGTAATGACCGTGACGTAAACCAGCAAGTCCTTGACGACGGCAATGACGGCAGGTGCGCGCAAGCCGCTGGTGTAAGTGAATACGGCGAGCACGATGAAGGCGATGGTCAGGGGCAAGTCGGCCGCCCAGCCGTGGTTCGGAAAGCCCAGCGCGCCGATGACGACCTGGATGCCGACCAGTTGCAAAGCGATATACGGCATGGTGGCGACGATGCCGGTAACGGCGATGACGAGCGCCAGGCTGGGGCTGTCGAAGCGCGAGCGCACAAAATCGGATGCGGTGATGAAGTTATGCCGTTGCGATACCGCCCACAGACGCGGCAATAGCGAGAATGTCAGCGGATAGGCCAGCACGGTAAAGGGTATCGCGAAGAATCCGAACGCGCCGACGCTGAATACCAGCGCCGGCACGGCAATGAAGGTGTAAGCGGTATAAAGGTCTCCGCCGATCAGGAACCAGGATATCCAGGCCCCGAAGCGGCGGCCGCCCAGGCCCCATTCGTGCAGTTGCGAGAGATCGCCGCTTTGCCAGCGCGAAGCGGCGAATCCGAGCAGGGCGATAAATACGAACAGGCCAACGAAAATAATACTGGCAGTCATATTCATGATTATTTCAGGGTAGCGCGCGACGAGGTTTTATACGCAAGTGCGATAAACAAACTGCTCAAGGGCGCCCATATGCCCAGCCACCAATACAAAAAAGGAATGCCGAACAGCGCAGGTTCTATCCGGTTATAAAACGGTACGATGAGTACGGCAACGCACGGAATGGCCAGTAACAGGATTTGCAGCGGGCCGAGCTTGTGGACGTTAGCCGACGATATGCGATTCATGAAAGGTCCTCGGACATATTTGCAGTTGATGTCATGAAATTGGTGTTAGAGTTGCTGCAAATAAGAGCTATTCGCAATCATGACGCTAATTGTAATAAATTATACCGACATTGAGAATAAAAATTTCATTCCTGCAGTTTTGCTTCGGAATCTTCCCGAAATTCCGTTTATGTTGACGGTAATAGTCCTACAAGAGTAGCATCGATTACAATAATCCTGCAGTTTTGGTTCTTTCATGCCGAGGCGAACGCAACGCTGTGTTATCGCCTGGTAATAAGCATTTGATGATTATCTGTCCTGGTTCCCGGTTATGTAAATATTTTGACAGATTGGCTGGGCGGTATCCTGGTCGGTCGAGAATTTGGAGAAACGCTTGAAATTGGATTGGACCCTACGTTTTGTCGATAGTTCGACAGCTATTCTGGCTAGTTTTAGCGAATTTGAAGAACCTATCCGTGCCGAAATTTATAGTGCCGAGCGTCTGGAACAATATGCGCAGTCGCTGGCAGCCGGACAGCGCGTAACGAAACGTCCTTCGCATGGGCGCAAGCTCGCGCCCAGAGTCGAACAGAACGGTCGCGTATTATTGGCGGCGTATCGTGAAATTGCGGAAACGATTCGTTTGCAGCGGGCAATTACTCCGGCAGCGGAATGGCTTATCGATAATTTCTATATTGTCGACGAGCAATTGCGCGATATCCGGGATCATTTGCCTCCCGAATACTATAAGGAATTGCCCAAGCTGGAGTCAGGCGATCTTGCGGGATATCCGCGCATTTACGGGATGATGCGGGGACTGGTTGCCCATACGGACAGCCGCTTCGAACCCGAATTACTGTATCGCTACGTTCGTGCCTATCAACGTGTGCAGCCTTTGACCATGGGCGAATTATGGGCTGTTGCCATTACCTTGCGCGTCGTACTGGTGGAAAATCTGCGACGGATGGCGGTTCGGATAGTGGGTTCGCAGATGGCGCGAAAAAAAGCGGACGATCTGGCGGACGCCATATTGGGATTGGAAGGCGTCGGAGCAGTACAGTTAGAGCATCTGGGCGATGAAGCCCTGTTGCCGGCATTCGCCGTCCAGTTGGTGCAACGTCTGCGCTATCAGGATCCCCAGGTGACGCCAATACTTCAGTGGCTGGACGAGCGGCTGGAAAAACAAGGGACGAATGCCGAAGATATCGTGCTGATCGAGCATAGCGCTCAAGCAGCGGCGAATGTTTCGGTACGCAACATTATCACCAGCATGCGTCTGCTTTCCGCTTTCGACTGGGCTACTTTCGTCGAACAGGTCAGTCATGTCAACGACATCCTCGGCGGTTGTCCTGATTATAACGAGATGGATTTCGCGACGCGCGACCGTTATCGTCACGGTGTCGAAGACCTGGCAAAGGGGTCCGGACTGTCGGAAGAGGAAGTTGCGGGGAGGGTGCGCGATAAAGTGCGGCAATTGCGTAAACACGCGGATCAAATTCCCGCCGATACCATCCCCGCACAGCTCGATCCCGGATATTATCTGATTTCTCGCGGACGCATAGAGTTCGAGCGCGAAATCGGTTTCAAGCCGAAACTGCAGCAACGGTGGATGCGCTCTTATATTGCACATGCGACGAGAGCATATGCCGGCTCCATCATTTTGATCAGTGCGGCAGTCCTTTGGTGGCCCGCGCAACTGGCATGGCAACACAGAGTCGACGATAACATTCTTGCACTGTTGCTGCTTTTCGGCGCGTTTCCCGCGCTGGAAATCGGTGTTGCGCTGGTCAACCGTCTGGTTCCCAAGCTGACCGAACCCCGGCATTTGCCCAGACTGGAACTGCAGAACGGCGTTCCCGACTCGAACCGAACTTTTGTCGTAGTGCCGACGCTGCTCGGCAACGAAACCGATATCGTCGAGCAGACGTCCAATCTTGAAATTCATTATCTTTCCAATTCCGAGGGAGAAACCTATTTTGCTCTGGTTTCCGACTGGGTCGATGCGGATAGCGAAACTTTGCCGCATGAAAACGAACTGCTTGCGTTCGCACGTACAATTATCGCCGACCTGAATCGCCAGTACGGTTTAACGCCTTCCGGACTGCCGCGCTTTTATTTGCTGCACCGGCAGAGACGATGGAATCAGGGCGAAAACAAATGGATAGGTTGGGAGCGCAAGCGCGGCAAACTGCACGAATTGAATCGTTTGTTGCGCAATCAGGGCGAAACTTCGTTTATAGCAGACGCAAACGGGCAATTATCGGTGCCCGAAAATGTGCGGTACGTTATTACGCTGGACGCCGATACCAAATTACCTAAAGGTGCGATCAAGCAAATGGTGGGAGCCATGTCGCATCCGCTTAACCGTCCCGTTTTCGATGCAGTACAGCAACGTGTCGTTTATGGCTACGGAATCATGCAGCCGCGTGTTACGCCTAGCCTGCCGACGCGCAAGGAAAGTACCGTTTTTCAGCGCCTGTTCAGCGGACCGTGCGGTGTCGATCCTTATGCCGCCGCCGTTTCGGATGTCTACCAGGATCTGTTCGGCGAAGGGAGTTATACCGGAAAAGGTATCTACGACGTCGATATGTTCGAAGCGGCGCTGGCGGGCAGGGTACCGGAAAATCGTCTGCTCAGTCATGATCTGTACGAAGGGATTTTCGTCCGTACCGGTTTTCTCAGCGATGTAGAAGTATTCGAGGAGTTTCCTTCTCATCTGGCGGTAGCCTTGTCGCGCGCTCATCGCTGGGCGAGAGGCGACTGGCAGCTTTTGCCGTGGGTGCTTGGATTCCAGCGGCTGCGGATACCGGCTATCGGTCGCTGGAAAATGATCGATAATCTGCGTCGCAGCCTTACGGCGCCGGCTACGATGGCGTTGCTGGCCACCAGCTGGCTCGTTCCGGATTCTGTGCCCGGCGCCTGGCTGACGCTGCTGGTGGCGGCATTGAGCATACCGGTTTTGCTGCCGTTTATAACCGGTTTGATACCGAGTCGCACCGGCATTGCAAAACGTAACTATCTTTCCGGACTGATGCGCGATTTTATGCAGGGTTGGGCGACGGTGGGCACTACGCTTATGCTGCTTGCACAGCAGGCCTGGTCTATGTCGGATGCGATTTTACGAACTTTATGGCGGCTACTGGTCAGTAAGCGTCACTTACTGGAATGGACTACCGCAGCGCAAGCCAAATCGCTGGCGGGATTAAGCATGTACGATTTCCTGCGTATCATGCGCGGCGATCTGTTCGTTACCTTCGGTCTGGCTGCGCTGCTGGCGGTCTTTAATCCCGCAGGGTTCAAATTCGCAGTGCCGTTATTGCTGTTGTGGACGTTAGCTCCGTGGCTTGCACGCAAGATTTCCCTGCCGCCGCCGCAGTTGCAGATTGAACCCCTATCGGATGCATCTATCCGTATCCTGCGATCTACCGGGCGACAAACCTGGCGATTTTTCAGCACCTTTGTCAGCGCAGAGGATAATTATCTGCCGCCCGACAATTTTCAGGAATATCCAAGCCCGGTAATCGCTCATCGCAGTTCGCCCACCAATTTCGGTCTGTATCTGCTGGCTGTCATCGCTGCGCGCGATTTCGGCTGGACAGGGCTGAACGATATGGCGGAACGGTTGGAACAGACGATGAACAGTCTGGACAAACTCGAACGGTTTCGCGGGCATTTTTACAATTGGTACGAAACGACCGAGCTGCGCGCTCTGGAACCCAGATATATTTCGTCCGTGGACAGCGGTAATCTGGCCGGGCACTTAATTGCGCTGGCACAGGCTTGCAGGGATGTCGTCGAACAACCGATATTTCATGCCGATCATTTGCAGGGGATACGGGACAGCCTGTATTTGCTGCGCCTCAGCGCCAGCGAACTGAAAGAGGACAAGCGCAGCGAAATCGTCAGTCTCGCCGGTTTGAATCACGCGTTAACCAAGCTCGAAACCAAGGCGCAACGCCAGCCCGACAATATTACGGAATGGATAGCCGGTTATCGGGACATGCTCTCTGCAGCGGATACGCTGGCCGATATCAGTATTACTATCGCCGCGCAACGGGAAGAGCCCGGTTCGAATCTGGTCGCCTGGGCTGAAGCGGCACGTTTCGATATAGGCAGCCATACCAAGGATATCGATGCGTTCATGTCCTGGGCAGCTTTGCTGGCTGCCGTACTGCCCGGAATCGAAGAGGTAAGGA
>DAIETB010000010.1:0-5194 GCA_027345925.1 Sulfuriferula sp. | reverse complement strand
TTTGCCGACATTGCCCGGATTGATCCGGTATTTAGCCAGAGCTTCGGCGCAGGCAGGGACCCCGGTCAGCAGTTTATGTCCGTTGAAATGAAAATCGCCGATCAGCGGAACATCGCAACCCAGCGCTTCCAAAGCATCGCGTATACGCGGCACGGCTTCCGCCGCTTCGATCGTGTTGACGGTGATCCGTACCAATTCCGAACCGGCGCGCCACAGGGCGTAAACTTGTTCGACCGTAGCGGCTATGTCGGCGGTATCGGTATTGGTCATTGACTGGACGACGACAGGATGCTGGCCGCCGACGGCTATTTTTCCGATCAGGACGGTGCGGGTAGTCTGGCGTGGTAATTGGATATTAAACATGGAATGCGGGATTCTTAAGGAAGCGTAAGTTTCGCCACGGTAGCGGGCGGATGCGGAGTAATGTCTATGGGCCTGTTATTGTAGCTGAGCTTGACGTTGGCGGCATTGCCTATGGTCAAGGTCAGCGGAGGGGTTACCGATAATTTTACGGTTTCGCCGGCACGGTACAAATGAGACACCACGACACGCTTTTGCGCATCACGGATATCGACCCAGGAATCCTGTGCAAACTGCATGGCCAGTTCAGCTGGCGCAGTAGCGGTTGCCGCAGGGACAGATGCGGAAGCGGCTTGTGTGGCCGAAGAAGTTGCGGTCGTAGCGGTAGCCGCAGGAACAGGCGATTCGGCTGGTTGTACGACGAATTTAGCAGCCGGAGCCTGTTTCGGCAATGCGGAGCTATTGATCAGCGGAGTCTTGATACGAGTCTCGTCCCCAGACAGCCAATGGTAAACCAGCAGCGGCACCACGATAATCAGGGCGAGAACAATTCCGACTACGGTCAGCCAGTGTCGTGACAAGCCCTTGGTCAGCGGAATATGTTCGTCGTGGATGCTGATTGGATCGTTTTTGTTGCGTGCGTTATTGGGAATGGCCTGAACCAGAGCATTGGCGTCCAGCCCGAGCAAGCGTGCGTAATTGCGCACGAAACCGCGGCTGAATACAAGACCGAGCTGGTCGAAACCGTCGCTTTCCAGAATTTCGACCTGCTTTGCCGTCAATTTAATGTGTTGCGACACATCGTTGATACTCATGCCTGCCGCCAGACGCGCTTGATTCAAGATCGCGCCTACAGACAGGTTTTCCCTGGTGCTGTCTTCAATATCCATCAGTCGTATTTTCCTTGCAGCAACAATTGGGTTTCCGGTGCATCGGGGAAACGGTTACGCATTAATAAACTATAGCTTGCTTCGGTATCGTGATCGTTTTGCTTACGGGCGACGCGCACTCCTATCCATAAGGCCTGGGCGGTAGGTTGGTTATATTCGAGCATCCGTTCAATCAGGGTACGGGCTTGGGCCAGTTCGCCTTCTTCGTAATCGATCTGCGCCAGTCCGGTAAGGGCCTCGGCTTGATTCGGGTTGATTTTGAGCGAGGCTTTGAAATAGGTTTTTGCCCGTTTCGGCTCATGAGCTCTGAGCGAGCAAATGCCGGCATTGGTCAGTGCGCTTTCGGGAGTGCTGTAGAGCGGGTTGCTCAGGGCGATATCAAACTGCTTGATGGATTCGGCAAACTGATCGCGGTTGCAGAGATACCAGCCGTAGTTATTGCGGATGTTCGGATCTTGCGGTTCGAGTTCGATGGCGCGGCGAAAATTCTTCTCTGCCCGTTTGTCTTCGTTCAGCGCCATGTAAACAAGACCTAAAACGTCGTAAGCAGGCGCATACTCGTCATTGATTTTAAGAGTTTGCTGCAATTCGTCCAGTGCGATTTTGTATTGGCCGCGGCTGTAATATCCTGCGCCGAGTTCGGTATGGATGCGTTCGCTTTCTTCTTTAGTGGCTTTTTTTTGAGCGGCGTCGGGCGGACTGGTCTGGATCGGCAGAGTTGTTTTCGTACAGCCGTCCAGAATCAGGACGGCAAGCAAAACAATATAAAAAATTCTTATTATATTCATTATGCTACCTCAATGCGCCGTAGTACGCGTTGCGTTTTGTCCTGAACTTTTCCGGCCAGTTGTCCGCAGGCGGCGTCGATATCGCTGCCGCGCGTTTTGCGTAATGTGACGATGAGGCCCGCCTGCATCAGTATATCGCGAAAACGTTGTATGGTTTCCGCTCTCGAGCGCTTGTAACCGGAATTGGGAAACGGGTTGAACGGAATCAGGTTGAATTTGCACGGCACGTCGCGCACCAGGGAAATCAATTGGCGGGCGTGTTCGGGCTTGTCGTTAATGCCGTCGAGCATGACGTATTCGAACGTGATGAAATCCCGCGGCGCTTTTTCCAGATAGCGCTGGCAGGCTGCCATCAATTCGGCTAGAGGGTATTTCCGGTTGATCGGAACGATTTCATCGCGGATTTTATCGCTGGGCGCATGCAGGGATACCGCCAGCGCAACGGGGCAGTCTTCGCGTAGCCGATCCATCGCAGGCACCAGTCCCGAGGTGCTGACGGTTACGCGGCGGCGGGATAGCCCGTAAGCATGGTCGTCGAGCATCAGATTAAGTGCGGTGACTACGTTGGCATAATTGGCCAGCGGTTCGCCCATTCCCATCATCACCACATTGGTAACGATGCGATCGCCTTTGGGATCGCGTCCCAAAGCGCGATTGGCCCACCATAATTGTCCGATGATTTCGGCGACGCTCAAATTGCGGTTGAAACCCTGGCGGCCCGTGGAACAAAAAGTGCATTCCAGCGCACACCCGACTTGCGAAGAAATACACAGCGTACCGCGCTGGCCGTCGGGGATGAATACGGTTTCGACTCCGTTCATCGCGCCGGCGTCGAGTAGCCATTTATGCGTCCCGTCCGCAGAGGCCTGTTCCGACACCATTTGCGGTGGGAGTACTTGTGCCGTGCCTTCCAGTTTGCTGCGTAACGATTTGGCGAGATCGCTCATTTCGGCGAAATCCGACACGCCGAAATGATGAATCCAGCGCGAGATCTGTCTGGCGCGAAACGGCTTTTCGCCGAGTTCGGCAAAATAGCTCGTGAGGCCGGCCAAATCGTAATCGAGCAGATTGATAAGGGGCATAATCGGTTGTACGGCTCCGTTCGGTCTATCTGGGATAAATGTTCAGCGCAGGGAAAAAATAAGCGATTTCGACAGCAGCGTTGGCAACCGAATCGGAACCGTGTACGGCGTTGGCGTCGATACTGTCGGCAAAGTCGGCGCGTATCGTTCCGGCATCGGCTTTTTTGGGATCGGTGGCGCCCATCAGGTCGCGATTGGTCTGCATGGCGTTTTCACCTTGTAAAACCTGGACCATGACCGGACCGGAAATCATGAAATCGACCAGATCCTTGAAGAAAGGACGCTCGCGATGTACGGCGTAGAAGCCTTCGGCGTCGGCGCGGGATAAATGGATCATGCGCGCGGCGATGATTTTTAAACCGGCTTGTTCGAAGCGCTGGTAAATCTGACCGATTACGTTTTTAGCTACCGCATCCGGTTTGATGATCGATAAGGTATGTTCAACAGCCATGAAGGACTCCAATATTAATTCTGGTTAAATGTTGCTGCGAGAATTTCAACAAAATATCATGAAATAAAGTCTAAATAAAGGTTCGGGGCAGTTTGCCCCGAGACTGAAAAGCTGCCGGCTCGAAATGCCGCCGCAAAGGGGCGACATTTCCGGAGCAGTTTAACGATTGCGTTTGCGTTCGTTTTCGGTCAGATAGCGTTTGCGTATGCGGATCGATTGCGGGGTGATTTCCACCAGTTCATCGTCCTCGATAAATTCTACGGCCGATTCCAGCGTCATTTTCATGGCGGGAGTCAGGCGCACCGCTTCATCGGTACCGGAAGCGCGTACGTTGGTCAATTGCTTCCCTTTGATCGGGTTGACCACCAGGTCGTTGTCGCGGCTATGGATGCCGATAATGATGCCTTCGTATAACTTGTCGCCGGGCGATACGAACATGCGGCCGCGGTCTTCCAGTTTCCACAAGGCATAGGCAACCGCTTCGCCCTGTTCCTGGGAAATGAGGACGCCGTTGCGCCGCCCGGGCATGTCGGCTTTCATCGGGCCGTAATCGTCGAAGACGTGCGCCATGATGCCGGTGCCGCGCGTCAGCGTCATGAATTCGGACTGGAAACCGATCAGGCCGCGTGCGGGAATACGGTACTCCAGCCGGACGCGACCGCGACCGTCGGATTGCATGTCCTGCAGGTCGCCGCGACGGCGGCCTAGTTCTTCCATGATGCTGCCCTGATTGACTTCTTCTACGTCCACGGTCAGCGCTTCGTAAGGCTCGCATTTCTCGCCGTTGATTTCCTTGAAGACGACGCGCGGTTTGGATACGGCGATTTCGAATCCTTCGCGGCGCATATTTTCCAGCAAAATCGTCAAATGCAGTTCGCCCCGACCGGAAACCATGAAGGTGTCTGCGTCGTCGGTGTCTTCCACTTTCAAGGCTACGTTAGTGAGCAATTCCTTGTTCAGGCGGTCGCGGATCTGGCGGCTGGTGACGAATTTTCCTTCGGTGCCGGCCAAGGGCGAGCTGTTGACCTGGAACGTCATGGTCAGGGTGGGCTCGTCCACTTTCAGCATGGGCAGCGCCTGCGGATTTTCCTTGTCGCAGATCGTCACGCCGATGCCGATTTCCTCGATGCCGTTGATCAGTACGATATCGCCGGCCTGCGCTTCGTCGATCAGTACCCGGTTGAGTCCCTGAAAACCCAGAACTTGGTTGATGCGGCCGGTTTTGGGCGTGCTGTCCGGACCAGCCATGACGACGACCGACTGGCCGGGTTTAATCCGTCCGTTGCTGATGCGGCCTACGCCGATACGGCCGACGAAGCTGGAATAATCGAGCGCCGAAATCTGCAGTTGCAACGGTGCGTCGGGGTCGCCCAGAGGCGCCGGGACGTAACTCAGCACCGTTTCGAACAGCGGATTCATATTGCTGCTCTGATCGTTGAGATTGAGCATCGCGTATCCGTTCAGCGCGGACGCGTAAACCACGGGGAAGTCAAGTTGCTCTTCGGTTGCGCCGAGTTTGTCGAATAAATCGAAAGTGGCGTTGACGACAAAATCCGGGCGCGCACCCGGCCGGTCGACTTTATTTACCACGACAATGGGTTTGAGGCCGAGGCTCAGCGCTTTGCGCGTGACAAAACGGGTCTGCGGCATGGGGCCGTCCACGGCGTCGACCAATAGCAATAC
>DAIETB010000259.1:0-5238 GCA_027345925.1 Sulfuriferula sp. | reverse complement strand
CGAAGCCATGAGCGCGGGAGACTTATCCGGCAAAATCGCATCGAGCGGTAATAACGAACTTGCCCGGATGACGCAGGCACTGCGCGTTTTTCAAACCAATGTGAAGTTGCTGATCGGACAGATCAAGGAATCGACCGGTCAGGTAAGTTATGGAGCGGAAGAAATATCAAACGGAAATAATAACTTGTCCGAACGCACCGAATCGCAGGCAAGTTCCTTGCAACAAACCGCCTCAGCCATGGAAGAAATCACCTCCACCTTAAAACAGAATGCCGATAATGCTGGCGCCGCCAATGAACTCGTGCTATCGACTTCGCAGATAGCGGAAAAAGGCGGCCATGCGGTTGATCAGGTAATCCGTACCATGGAATCGATCAAATCGAGCTCGGGGAAAATTGCCGACATCATAGGAGTCATCGATAGTATTGCCTTTCAAACCAATATCCTGGCGCTGAATGCCGCAGTCGAAGCGGCTCGCGCCGGAGAACAAGGCCGCGGTTTCGCCGTAGTGGCAACCGAAGTTCGCAGTCTTGCGCAACGCAGCGCTGCTGCGGCAAAAGAAATCAAGACGCTAATCGACGATTCGGTCGACAAGGTTAATACGGGCGGCAAACTGGTCGATGATGCGGGTAAAACGATGGCGGAAATCGTGAGCGGCGTTAAACGCGCTGCCGGCATCATGAATGAAATCACCGTTGCCAGCCTGGAACAAAGTGCAGGAATAGAACAAGTCAATCAAGCTATCTCGCAGATCGACGAAATGACACAGCAAAATGCAACCCTGGTCGAAGAAGCCGCAGCAGCAGCTGCAACCATGACATTACAGGCGCAATCCTTAACTGCGTTAGTTGATTCGTTTAAATTGGTCGCAGGAAACTCCGCCCGTACTTCGTTACAATCTGATCACCGGACAAAAACGCTTGCATCAAGGGTTCCCGGAAATTTTACTCAAAAACCACTGAGACAAATTACCGCTGCCGCAAACAAATATTAGACTACGACAGGGCATTACCGCTTCCAGCAACAGTACGCCGACGCAAACTAGAAGATGCGTCGGCGTTTCGCCGCTCGAGTCGAGACATAAGGGCCGCACCCTCCAAATTCGTTCATGACTACCTGTTTAACAGCATTATCCGATGCAAGTGGACCGTACCAACAAACATTATTACAAAAATAAACAATAATTAAACGTTAACGTAAATATATTTAACTTTCATTAAACAAATGGCATCTCCATAATACAGGGTACTTTTTCGCATTCGTGCGCGCCACTGGACTTTGAGCGCACTTCAATATGTCCTGTACCGGAGATTGTCATGTCATCAACCCCGAAATTCATCCTTCTTATGCTCAGTAGTGCGGCACCCCTGTTACTTTGGGCGATGGGACTTTTCGGGAACATGTTAACCGGTAACCACGCCCAGCGTATCGCCCGCCTGAGTAGCGGCGTCAGTAGTTTGGCTTTTCTTTGCTCCGCCCTTGCTGCCATTCTGTACGCCATCAGCGGTGAAACGTTAACAGTAACTCCCTATTCCCTTATATTGCCCGGAAATATGGGCGCATTGGCCCTGAGCGTCTATATCAATACCGTGACGGTAATAATGCTCTGTCTAGTTTCTTTCGTGGGCTTTGTCGTGGCGCGCTACGCGCGCAATTATCTGCAGGGCGAGAAGCATCAGGGACGGTTTTATACCTGGCTCAATTTAACGCTCGCTTCTATCCTGACTTTGATCGTTTCAGGCAATATGCTGATGTTCGTATTGGCATGGATGACCACCAGTCTTTGTCTGCACCATCTCCTGATGTTCTATCCAGAACGCGAAGGAGCCGTTTTGGCGGCCCGCAAAAAAATCATAGCCAGCCGGCTCGGGGAAATCTGCCTGCTGCTAGCCGTATTGCGTATCGGCTCTACGCTGCATACGATGGAGTTCAACGAACTTTTTCCTGCCATGGCAGCATGGACGGGACCATTGCCGTCTGCACTCAAATGGGCCAGCGTGCTGATCGTATTGGCCGCAGCCCTTAAATCCGCCCAGTTCCCTCTCCATGGTTGGTTAATGCAGGTTATGGAAGCTCCGACACCGGTATCGGCATTATTGCATGCAGGCATAGTCAATGGCGGCGCTTTTCTGGTCATCCGCATGAGCCCGATCATGTCGCAGGCGACGACCGCTTCCGATATCTTGGCGATCATCGGGCTAAGTACTATCGCAGTCGCCGCACTGGTCATGCAGACTCAAACCAGTCTCAAGGTGTTTTTGGCCTGGACAACTACTGCCCAGATGGGCTTCATGCTGCTGGAATGCGGGCTGGGGCTTTACAGTCTCGCAATGCTGCATTTGGTTACGCATTCTTTATACAAAGCACACGCCTTTTTGTCTTCGGGAAGCGCCGTCGATAATTTCCGTGCGCCTTCCGTGAAGCGGGCGCATGCTAGTCCTACCTTATGGCAATGGCTCGTCGTCGTCGCTTTCTCGGCGTTGATGACTGCAGGAATAGGATATGCGTTCGGCATAACCGTAACGATTCAGCCAGCCCTTCTTGGCTCGGGAATAATCGTGGTTGTGGCAATGACACAGTTCCTGCTCCCGTCTTTTATGAGCGGCATGGGTCCTGCATTCATTTTGCGCGCTGCTGCTCTGAGCGCTGTGGTATGCACTGCTTATTTCAGTTTGCACGCAGCTTTTCATTTAATATTGCAAACGAGCTTGCCGCCTGTGCGGATCACGCGTGATCCGGTTCAGTTCGTACTGATCGGAATGATATTGCTGGTATTTTTTGCCATTATTCTGATTCAGCAAAATTTACCGAAACTGGTCAGATATCCTATCGCCCGCAGGGCCTATGTGCATCTATACAATGGATTATATATCGACATCCCGTTTTCAAGACTTGTGCAATGGCTGTTTCCGGTACATGTCCCGCATAATGGAGTCAAATCATGAACCGCTCGACCACCATTCTTTCGAAGCCGCTTGCCAAGATCATGAATGCCAGTACTCACGATATCGGGGCACCCCAAGAAACGGTATCGTCGCAGGATACGGCTTCACTGGAAGAAAAAGTGCAACGGGTATGCCAGCGTATCGCTCCGGTCTGGCCGCTGGACGCTTTCGTTGCGGTCAGCCCTTATTTTGGTCTGCGCGATCTGGATTTCGAAAAGGCGAACGAGACCCTGAGCCGCGTGGCCCGATCTTCACTGGTAATGCCGCGTAGCTATTACCGCGAACAACTTTTGTCGGGGCGCATCGAGCGAGGGGATTTGGAACAGGCGCTCAAACAGCACGGACTCGACATGAGCGTTGCCGAAGCGGAAAAAATCCTTTCCAGCGACATTCTTTCGCCCGCGCCAATCCCGATTCCGCTCGTTTCGGACATATTGGAAACAATTGATGGCGTGGCATGGACCCAGTTCATTATCGAACAGATCAGTCAGTTTTCTGCCGCCTATTTCGATCGGGGGCAGGCGATCTGGCCGATGCCCTGGCAAAATGAATCTCTCTACGAAGCCTGGCGCCATTTTGGCGAAATCGACCTGAGTCCCCGAATGATGGGCTTGCACGGTGTACGTTCCGCGATAAAGGAATTGCCTGACGAGCCGGAAGACACTATTGCTCTCGCCATGCAGAAACTGGAAATACCTTCGGATATGGTGGAGGATTACCTGCTTGCGACATTGATGAATATCGGCGGCTGGGCATCCTGGACGCGATACCTGCGCTGGGAACAGGAATTAGTCGGGGGTCAGGACGATTCCATCGTTGCCCTCCTGGCAATCCGTCTTGCTTGGGAGATGCTGCTAATGAATGCGAAGCAGACACCCACGCTGCGCAAGACTTGGAAAAAAGAAATACAACAAATTGCGGGGCGTCGTTCATACGGCAATGCGCAACTGGAATTTGCTCTGCACACCGCCTTCGAACTGGGTTATCAGAAAAAAATCATCGCAGAACTGACTCATCCTTCCCAGCAATCGCTGCCTGCAACGTCAGTTCCGGTTCGTCCGTCCGTTCAAGCAGCTTTCTGTATCGATGTACGGTCAGAAACTTTTCGTAGGGCTTTTGAAACCATCTCTCCCACGGTTCAAACCATGGGTTTTGCCGGATTCTTCGGCGCGGCCATGGAATTCGTGCCCTTGGGCGCTTCCAAACCGCGAAATCATTTACCCGTACTGCTTACGCCGAGCTGGCAGGGACATCAGCATATTCATGGTGCCAGCGCCCAGGAAATGGGTGAAGCCATCCGTTACCGCCAACGCAATCTGCATAACGACAAAAACTGGAAAGCTTTCAAAAATTCTCCTTCTTCCTGCTTTTCATTCGTGGAATCGACCGGCTTGCTATACGGGCCGAAATTGCTGGCCGACAGTTTCGGCTGGAGCCGTCCCGTACCCCATCCCGCGACCAAAGGCCTGCCCGCCAAATTCATCAAACGTCTGGTACCCAGTCTGGAAGCCGTTTCCCATGGCCAGGAGATCAGTCACACCCGCCAGAATACCGATGCTCCCGTCGTTGGCATCCCGAGGGACGAGCGTGGAGCGCAAGCGGAATCGATTTTAAAATCGATGTCTCTGACCAGCAATTTCGCACGCTTGGTTCTACTGGTCGGTCATGGCAGCAGTACGGTCAACAACCCTCATGCTTCCGGACTCGATTGCGGAGCCTGCGCAGGGCAGACCGGCGAGAGCAGCGCCCGCGTCATCGCCACATTGCTTAATGAACCCCCGGTTCGCGAGGAACTTTCGCGCAAAGGCATAAAAATTCCGGCAGATACCCGGTTTGTCGGAGCTTTGCATGATACGACGGTCGACGAAATGACCTTATTCGATATCGAGGGCCTGGAATCGACCCATGCCAAGGATCTGCAGCAATTGCGCCTATGGCTGGCGCAAGCGGGACAATTGACGCGCATGGAACGGTCTGCTTTGCTCGGTATTCCCGATTCGTCTCCGGAAGTGGTAGATGCTCGGATCCAGCAGCGCAGTCGCGACTGGTCGCAAGTATTTCCAGAATGGGGACTTGCCGGCAATGCCGCCTTTATCGCTGCGCCCCGCTCGCGCAGTCAGGGGATCAATCTTTCCGGAAGAGCATTTTTGCATGACTATGAATGGCGAGAAGATGAAGGGTTCAGCGTTCTGGAGCTGATCATGACAGCACCCATGGTGGTCGCCAACTGGATCAATATGCAGTATTACGGGTCTGTTGTCGATAACAAAAGATTCGGCAGCGGCAATAAGGT
>DAIETB010000253.1:0-6405 GCA_027345925.1 Sulfuriferula sp. | reverse complement strand
CTCTGGCTAAATACCGGATCAATCCGGGCAATGTCGGCAAAGGCAGCAAACGCGACGAACAGTTTGCCGCGATGATAGAAACCGCGTGCCGGTACGAAAAACCGGTACGCATCGGCGTCAACTGGGGCAGCCTCGATCAGACGCATCTTGCACGTATCATGGACGAAAACGCCCGACTGACTCAACCCCGAGAAGCAGCATGGGTAATGCGCGAGGCGTTAATCACCTCGGCGCTGGAATCGGCCGCCAAAGCCGAAGAGATCGGCCTGGGCCGCGACAAGATCATCCTTTCCTGCAAGTTGTCGGGGGTGCAGGATTTGATCAGCACTTACCAGGAACTGGCGTCGCGATGCGATTACGCCCTGCATCTGGGTTTGACCGAAGCCGGCATGGGCTCGAAAGGCATCGTCGCCTCGACTGCCGCAATGGCCGTATTACTGCAGCAGGGCATCGGCGATACGCTGCGCATTTCGCTTACTCCTGAACCCGGCGGCGATCGCACGCAGGAAGTCGTTGTCGCGCAGGAAATTCTCCAGACCATGGGTTTGCGGTCTTTTACGCCGATGGTGATCGCCTGCCCCGGCTGCGGGCGGACGACCAGCACGGTATTCCAGCATCTGGCGCGGGATATCCAGCGTTATCTGCGCGATCAGATGCCTGTCTGGCGCAAACGGTACAGCGGCGTAGAAACCATGAACGTCGCCGTCATGGGTTGCGTCGTCAACGGGCCGGGCGAATCCAAGCATGCCAACATCGGCATCAGCCTGCCCGGTACCGGCGAAATTCCGGTGGCGCCGGTATATGTCGACGGCGTCAAAACCGTCACCCTGAAAGGCGAACGGATCGCCGAGGAATTCCAGGCGATTGTCGAAAACTACGTCCAAAGCCATTATGCGCCAGCCACCGCCGCCCCGCATACCAAAACCATCGCAATCCATCCAGCCTGACCCATGAATAGCCCTATCCAAGCCATCCGGGGGATGAACGACATCCTGCCCGAACACATATCGCGCTGGCAACAGTTCGAAAGCATAATCCGCGACTGGCTGACTGCTTACGGCTATAACGAAATCCGCACCCCTATCGTCGAACAGACCGGCCTGTTCAAACGCGCCATCGGCGAAGTCACCGATATCGTCGAGAAGGAAATGTATTCTTTTGCCGACGCGCTTAACGGCGAAGAACTGTCGTTGCGACCGGAAGGCACTGCCGCCTGCGTGCGCGCCGTGATCCAGCACAATCTGCTGTACCAGAGCCCGCAACGCCTCTGGTATAGTGGGCCGATGTTCCGCCACGAACGGCCGCAAAAAGGCCGTTATCGCCAGTTTCATCAAGTCGGCGTCGAATCGCTCGGTTACGCCGATCCGGACATGGACGCCGAACATATCGTCATGACTGCCGACCTCTGGCGCCGGCTTGGTTTGTCCGGCATCGCGCTGGAGCTCAATACGCTGGGCGACACGGCAGCCCGCTTGCGCTATCGAACCAGACTGATCGCATATCTGGAAGAGCGGTTCGACGAACTCGACGAAGACGCAAAGCGCCGCCTCCACACCAATCCCCTGCGCATATTGGACTCTAAAAACCCGGCCATGCAGGATCTCGCCAACTCTGCGCCGAAACTGTACGACGACCTCGACGATACTGCGAAAACGCATTTCGACACGGTTCAGACCTTACTGCGCGCCCACAGCATCGAATACCGCATCAATCCCCGACTGGTACGAGGGCTGGATTATTACAACTATACGGTATTCGAATGGGTCAGCGACCAGCTCGGGGCTCAAGGCACCGTCTGCGCTGGCGGCCGTTACGACAGCCTGATCGAACAGATAGGCGGAAAATCCGCTCCTGCCTGCGGTTACGCAATGGGCATAGAACGTCTGCTGTCTTTGATGGAAACAGCCGGGATTCCGTTGCCAGCCCATCCGCTGGACGCATATATCGTTCATCGCGGCAATATCGCCACCCCGTACGCCTGGCAGCTGGCGCAAGAATTGCGCCGGGCGGGACTGAACATCATATTGCATTGCGGCGGCGGCAGTTTCAAGACGCAAATGAAGAAGGCCGACGCTAGCGGAGCCCGGTTTGCCTGTATCATAGGCGACGATGAAGCTCAAACAGAAAAAATAACTCTCAAGGCTTTACGCTCCACCGCCGAACAAACCCAATGCACTCGAATGCAGGGCATAGAACTATTAAAGTCAAGGAATTAGCATGGATTACGAATTAGACCTGGACGAACAGGAAAAAATCGACGCACTAAAAAATTACTGGCAGCGTTACGGCAATCTGGTCCTGATCATTCTGGCTCTTGCAGCATTCAGTTTGGCGGGCTGGCAATGGTGGCATCATATGCAGCAAAAAAAATCCGCCGAGGCCAGTGTTTTATATGCCGATTTGCAAAACGCCCGGAAGAACAACCAGCTCCGTATTGTGACCGATACCGCTCAGACACTGATGACACAATACGCCAATACAGCTTATTCGGCGCGCGGAGCTATCATTGCAGCCGCAGCCAATGTTCAGGCTGGGAATCTGCCCCTCGCACAGCGCGAACTGCAATGGGTACTTGTTCATAGCAAGGATGAAGGAATCAAAGCGTGGGCAGGTTTGCACCTGGCTGAAATTCTCATCGACGAAAATCAGCCGGCTGCGGCATTGGCGCAATTGAATGCACCGCACCAGGAAGCGTTTGCCAATCTGTATAACGACTTGAAAGGCGATGCGCTGACTATGCAAAACAAGCGACCCGAAGCTCGGGCGGCCTATAATATCGCTCTGGCAAAACTGCCGCCCGACAGCCAGTTTCGCAACATCGTCGAAGCCAAGCTCAATGCAGTCGGCGGAGTTGCTGCACAATGAATATCCGTTACGTCACCCTGTCGCTTTTACTCCTCGCCAGCCTGAGCGGCTGCGCCAGCCTTACTCACAATCTCAATCCGCTTAATTGGTTCAGCAGCAAGGTCCCGGTAGAAAAACCAGCACCACTGGCCCAGTTCAAACCTATAGTTACAGTCACTACGCACTGGAAAATCCATATCGGCAAAAATGACAATATCGCCTTTACGCCTGCGGTAGCGATCGATGCCGTGTATGTCGCCGCTGCGCAGGGACAGTTTGCCCGCATCAATCCTGTCGACGGAAAAATCATCTGGCGTCACAAAATCCCTCCTGCCGGCTCTGCCGCTCCAGAACACGTCGGCTGGTTCAGTTCCCTGTTTCAGCATAAAGCGACAGCGCAGGTCTCGGCAGGCGTCGGCGCCAATGCGGACAATGAATTTTTAGGCACCCGCGGCGCCCAATTGATCGCATTCGACGATGCAGGAAAACAGCTCTGGGCAACGACCTTATCCAGCGAAGTCCTCGGCGTGCCGAAAGTTTCCGAGTCGATCGTCGTAGTTCGCACCGAAGATGGCTTCATTTACGGTCTGGACATCACAAACGGCCAGCAAAAATGGGCATATCAACATACGCTGCCCAATCTGATGCTGCGTAGCCAGCCCAGCGTATTTATTATCAAAGGAGCTATTTTTGCCGGTTACCCCGGCGGCAAACTCGTCGCGCTGTCCCTCGATACCGGAAACATGGGCTGGGAGGCCGAAGTCGCCATTCCCAAAGGCGCTTCACAAATCGAACGGGTATCCGACGTAGCCAGTACCCCCGTTGCCGACGACAATCAGGTCTGCGCCACGACGTATAAAGGTCGCGTCGCATGCTTCGACACCCACACCGGCAATCTGCTCTGGGCACGGCATATCTCCAGCACGATAGGACTGGCCATGGACGACGACAACGTTTACGTCAGCGACGACGAAGGCAATGTGGTCGCTTTCGACAAAGCGCACGGCACCAGCCTGTGGAAGCAAACCTTATTGCATGCCCGCCATATCACGGCGCCGGTCCGGGTCGGCAGCTATCTGGCGGTAGGCGATTTACAAGGCTACGTCCATTTGCTCGCCCTGGACGACGGCCATTTCGTAGGCCGCGGCGCAACGGATGGCACCGCCATTATCAGTCAACCTCAGGTTTACAATAACGAACTCATCGTACAAACTGCCAAAGGCAATGTTTACGCGTTGGCTTTCCAATAGCCGCCATGATCAAACCTACTATAGTTCTGGTCGGCCGGCCTAACGTCGGCAAATCGACCTTATTCAACCGGCTGACCAAAACTCGCGACGCGATCGTGGCCGATATGCCGGGCCTGACCAGGGATCGCCATTACGGACACGGCAAACTGGGTGAAAAGCCTTATCTTGTGGTCGATACCGGTGGTTTCGAACCGGTAGCCACCGACGGGATCATGTACGAAATGGCCAGACAAACGCTGCAAGCCGTAGACGAAGCCGACGTCATCCTGTTTATGGTCGACGTCCGCACCGGCTGTACCGCGCAGGATAAAATCATCGCCGACCGCTTGCGCCAGTGTGGTCGCCCTGTGCATCTGGTCGTCAACAAGACCGAAGGCATGCGCCGCGAAGTGGTCGTTGCCGAGTTTTACGAGCTGGCGCTGGGCGAACCGCTGGCCATTTCCGCCAGCCACAGCGAAGGCGTGGCTGAATTGGTCGAAATCGCGCTCGAACATATTCCCGACGCCGTGGAAGAAATCGAAGACAAGCACCCGAAAATAGCGCTGATCGGTCGTCCCAACGTCGGCAAATCGACGCTGATCAACAGTTTCGTCGGCGAAGAACGCGTGATCGCCTTCGATCAGCCCGGCACGACGCGCGACAGCATCTATATCGACTTCGAGCGCAACCAGAAACGATACACCTTGATCGATACCGCCGGCGTACGCCGCCGCGGCAAGGTGTTCGAAGCGATAGAAAAATTTTCCGTCATTAAAACCTTGCAGGCGATCGAAGACGCCAATGTCGTGATTCTGGTACTCGACGCCCAATCGGAAATTTCCGAACAGGACGCGCACCTGGCCGGATTCGTCCTCGAAACCGGCCGGGCGTTGGTGGTCGCGGTCAATAAATGGGACGGCTTGAACGATTACCAGCGCGATTGCATCAAACGCGAAATTTCGCGCAAACTGCAATTCCTCGAGTTCGCCAAATTCCATTACGTATCCGCGCTGAAAAGCATGGGCCTGAACGCCCTGCTGGTGTCCGCCGATCAGGCTTACGCCGCCGCTATGGCCAAACTGTCGACGCCGCAGCTCACCCGCGTGCTGATCGACGCCGTCGCTGCGCATCAACCGCCAAAAAGCGGCCCATTCCGCCCCAAACTGCGCTATGCCCACCAAGGCGGAATGAACCCGCCGCTGATCGTCATCCACGGCAGCGCACTGGACAAAATCAGCGACAGCTATAAACGCTATCTGGAAAAAACGTTTATCCAGGCATTCAAACTGCAGGGCACCCCGTTAAAAATTCAGTTTAACGTCGGCAGCAACCCGTTCGCCGACAAAAAACCCGCCCCGCTCACCCCCGCCGAAGCCAAAGCGGCGCATCGCAAACGCCGGCAAGGTCGCAAGATGTACGGCAAGCAGCGCAAAAAGGAATAAGCTTGCATTCATCCTCTGCATGCTCCCATTAACTGCAAGTGAAATATCTTGTGATATATATCATTGATATGTATTGTTAAAGGGAATATACAGGGAACAGGACCGGTATCAACAAGGAGGTACAAATGCCATCCACTGCCAAGCTTTTCACCACGGGACGCAGCCAGGCGGTAAGGCTGCCAATGGAATTCCGGTTTCAGGGAACGGAAGTCTTCATTCGTCGCAACCCGGCAACGGGTGAGGTCGTTCTTTCGCCTAAGCCAACATCCTGGCAAGAGTTTTTCGAGCTTGCTGACCACACCGACATCCCGGCTGATTTCATGACTGACCGCGAAGACCTGCCGGCGGAAGAGAGGAACTTTTTTTGAGCCGGTACATGTTAGACACTAACATGGCCAGTTATGTCATCAAGGGCCATCCGCCTGAGGTTCGCCAACGATTAGCTGCGTTACCCATGGAACGCATCGTCGTCTCGGTGGTGACGCAAGCCGAACTGCTTTACGGCTTGGCGCGCATGGGGCGCCCAGCGCCTTTTGCAAGGCTCATACACGAGTTTTTACTGCGCGTTGAGGTGTTGCCTTGGGATGGAGGGACCGCAACCATTTACGGCGATTTGCGATCATCCTGCGCCGCATCCGGCATCACTCTTGGCGCTCTCGATATGATGATAGCCGCGCACGCGGTAGCGGCTAAAGCGACTCTCGTAACGCACGATAAAGCTTTTTCCCTTGTTCCAGATAATGTCCTCATTGTCGAGGACTGGATCATTATGGCGTGAGGATATCGCAGTATTACGCATTATTATACCGGCTCGGAATACTCAAAATGAGTCGTCATACTGAGATGTTTTGTCTCGATAGGGTTAATTTCGCCAATTTCAATATGCTATC
>DAIETB010000229.1:0-6508 GCA_027345925.1 Sulfuriferula sp. | reverse complement strand
CGCTGCGATCAGCAGGGAACCGGCAGCAGCGACCAGTAACCAGGGTTCGAAAGAGCTCTGGAATGTTTCCACGCTGCGGCGCGGCATGCCTTTGAGCCCCAGTACGTAAAGCGGCATAAAGGCAAGATAGAATCCGGCCGTCCAGCAGGCAAAGGCAATCCGTCCCCATGTCTCGTCGAGACGGTAGCCGAAGGCTTTCGGAAACCAGTATTGATAACCGGCAATCATTCCGAACAGCAATCCTGGTATCAGCATGTTATGGAAATGCGCGACCAGGAAAGTGGTGTTATGAACCATAAAGTCGACGGGAGGCGTAGCCAACAAAACCCCTGTCAGACCACCTATCACAAAGGTGACAAGAAAAGCGATAGCCCACAGCATGGGGGACGTAAAGCGAACCCGACCGCGATACATCGTCAGCATCCAGTCGTAGACTTTCACGCCGGTGGGAATGCCGATCAGCATAGTGGCGATGCCGAAAGCTGCGTTAATGTTTGCCGCTTGTCCCATGGTAAAAAAATGATGCACCCAGACGGTATAGGACAGGATTGCAATCGCCATCGTTGCCACAATCAGCGATGTGTAGCCGTATAGTGTCTTGGCTGAAAAAGTCGAGAACACTTCGGAATAGACGCCGAAGGCAGGCAGGATGAGAATATAGACTTCAGGGTGGCCGAATTCCCAAAATAAATTAATATAATTCATCATGTTGCCACCATGCCCGTTGGTAAAGAAATGCATGCCCAGATATCGGTCCAATGCCAGCAGCGCCGTCGCTACCGTGAGCGGCGGCATGGCAAAAATCATCATAATGGCGACGCATAGCGAGGTCCATGTAAACAAAGGCATAAACATCAGGCGCATGCCCGGAGCCCGTTTTTTATAGATGGTCACAATGAAGTTGATTCCGGTTAAGGTAGAGCCGATAGACGCCAGACTTACCGACCAGATCCAGTAATCCACGCCTACTCCGGGATTGAATTCTATCCCGGTAAACGGTGGATAGCCGCTCCATCCTCCGGTAGAAAAAGGCGCCAATACCAGTGAGATCATAATCAGAAACGCGCCGGCTGCGGTCAAAAAAAGGCTGATTGAGTTGAGGACCGGAAAGGCAACATCGCGTGCACCGATCTGCAAGGGCATTACATAATTGATCAGACCGGTCAAGAACGGCATGGCCATGAAAAAAATCATGATGGTTCCATGCGTCGTGAACAGCTGGCCGAAATGTTCGGGAGCGAGAAATCCGCTATGGTTTACCGATACGGCCTGTTGCAACCGCATGACTACCGCTTCGATGACCGCACGTGCCAGCATGACAAGACTCAAGACCACATACATGATACCGATACGCTTATGATCGACGCTGGTAAACCATTCAGACCAGAGATAACGCCATTTGCCGAGCATGGTTATCAAAACGACAGTCCCGACAGCGCCCAGGACGGCAATCGATGCGGCTCCCATTGCTACCAGACTGTCAGTAGGGATGGCGTTCAGCGTTAGCTTGCCGAACCAGGGATTCCAGTAGGGGTGAGGGATCATGATTTAGTCCTGTCAGCAGTTGTCAGGGTTTTCTCCGGGCTGATCTTAGCTCCCCGCCAATCATGATATTTATCCAGAATCGACTTGAATAAATCCATGTTTACCGATGAAAAATAAAGAAAATGCGGGGAAATTCCATGTGCAGCTAATTTTGCGTACGTAGTCTGGTCAAGAGGGTTGCCCTGAGCATGGACTTGTTGGACCCAAGACGAAAATTCGCCGGGGGAAAGCGCCAGCGCCGTGAATTTTTGTTGAGAAAACCCCGTGCCGTTATATTGCGTATTTTCCCCAAGATAATGTCCGGTCTGGTAGGCCTGGAAATTTAATTGAGTTTTCATGCCCGGCATGGCATATATTTGGCCGACCAGGCGCGGAATCAGCAAGGAAAGCATGACGCTATCGCTGGTCAAGGTAAGATGTACCGGACGATTGACGGGAAAAACGAGTTGGTTGACCGTAGCCATGTTTTGTTCCGGATAAATAAACAACCATTTCCAATCGAGACCGACCACTTGTATTTCTACCGGTTTCTCGACCGATTTCAGCGTGCGGTAAGGATCGAGTGCCAGGGTATTTACCCAGACCATGTATCCTATAATTGATACGAGCAGTACGGGGATGCCCCAGACCAGTAATTCGAGCAGAAGAGAGAACTCCCATTCGGGACGATAGTCGCTATGCGTATTTCTGCTGCGGTACCGCCACACCAGTAGAGGAGTCAAAACCAAGACCGGCACGACCACAATCAGCATCAGCAATACGACTTCGATTAGCAACCTTTTTTCGGCTACCGCTATCGTACCGGCCGGCTGAAGGAACCCATGGCTCTGGATCGCGCAGCCGGCCATCGTTACCAGAATGCCTAGCCCGAATATCCTGAGCATGGTTTTAACCAGTATCAGGAAGCGGAATTTTAGGGAGGCTAGTCTACGTATCATCTTTACGAAACAGTGGTTAGACGTGATTAACACTTAACACAGCGAAAAGGAGCGATGCGTGGATTAACGGCATCCTTGGCAGGATAGGGCGAAAATCGTTAATCGATTTAATCATGAAGAAATTCGGCCGTATGTACGATACCAAACTTAATTCAAGTGTAAAAGCGCTCGGTGGAAGACGGTTGCGCTGGTAAACTGAATTTCAAAACCGTGTTTCATCGAGGACGAACCAGCCAGCATGTTATTCAATCACGGATCGTTACGCAGGGCGTTATGGCATTATAGGGTCGTACAAAATGCTGGCGGAATTTTAATCGAGACTCCGGTTAGATATGTTGATAAGAAAGTGCAGGGAGACCGGAGCCAGTGCAAACGTACCGCAGGGGGAATGTTTATTTAAGTATATTAATACCGGGAGGATCGTCGAAGAGAGGGACAATTCACGTCCAAGAATGGTACCATTAGAACCTGTATTGGGGTGTTTTGTATAATAATCAAGGAGATTGGTGGCGGAGAGGGTGGGATTTGAACCCACGATACGGGATTACCGTATACCTGATTTCGAGTCAGGCGCATTCGGCCACTCTGCCACCTCTCCGGAAGTCCGGCATTATAGCGTTGTAATGACAGGATTAGAAGAGCTTGCCGGTATCTATCCAGTATCTTTTAGCAATCACGGGTACGGTACATGCAATGCAAGAATGTCTGGAACGGGCTAATCCGGATCACAGAGCCGATCATTATGAGAAAAATAATCATTATTTTGTTATTGGGGTTGTCGTCCTGCAAAATGTCGCATAAACCTGCGCAGGCGCCAGTTATCTCCCCGCAAGCTGGCGAACTGGTGGTATTGACGCATAATGGACCGACTACCTATTTTGAAGGCCCGCAAGGGCTGCCCAGCGGATTCGAATACGATCTGGTCACCCTGTTTGCACAACAATACGGGTATCGCGTGCGATTTGTCGAAATGAATACCATGAACGATTTATACGATCAGCTGGTTTTGAACCAGGCGCATTTTATCGCTGCCGGAATAAGCAATGCGTCGCCACTGGATAAGGGTCTGGAGTATGGGCCGCCGTATTTAACCGTCACGCAAGAGGTCATATATAATACCGACGGCATCAAACCTGACAATTTCGATGCGTTGACTCATCTGAGCGTAGAAGTTGTCGCAGGCAGCAGCCATGTACAGGCTTTGCGCGACGCCCGAAAAAAAGTACCGGCTTTGCATTGGACGGAAGTGCGGGCGCAATGGGACGAGGAATTGCTCGAACGGCTGGCGCGGGGCGACGTCGACGCTGTTGTGGTCGATTCCAATGAATTCGATGTGGCACGCAAATATTATCCCGAATTGGCAGTGGCTTTCGAAATTCCTCCGGCGGAACAACTGGCCTGGGTTTTTCCGGCTACTGCCGACCAGACTTTGTATAAGCAGTCACAGCAGTTTTTTATGCGGATCAAGCGCGATGGCAGTCTTAAACGGATTATCGATCGGTATTACGCTCAATCCGACCGGCTGGAAGATACCGATGTATCGGAATTTCTGGATAAAATGCGTACCGTCTTGCCGAAATTCAGGCCTTTTTTTTATAAGGCTCAGGAAGAAACCGGCCTGGATTGGCGTTTGATCGCGGCGATCAGTTATCAGGAATCGCATTGGGATCCCTACGCAACTTCTCCGACCGGCGTTCGAGGCATGATGATGCTGACTACCGATACCGCCGACAAACTGGGCGTCGGGGACAGGCTGGATCCGAAACAGAGCGTGCTCGGCGGGGCGAAATATCTGGCCATGCTGATCGAGCAGATGCCGTTGCGGATTACCGAGCCGGACCGCACCTGGATGGCGCTGGCGGCTTATAATCAGGGCCAGGGACATCTGGAAGATGCGCGGGTTCTGGCGCAGCGCCGCAAGCTGAACCCTTCAGCCTGGTGCGACGTCAAGCAGACGATGCCGCTGTTATCCGATTCGGATCAGTTTTCCCAGACCAAGCATGGATTTTGCCGCGGCGGCGAGGCGGTCGTTTTCGTGGAAAACGTCAGGACGTATTACGATATTCTGGTGAAATACGAAAACCCTTATAATCCTTTCCTGATGTATCAAAAATAGCAGCGATGCTCGTTCAACCTGAAATTACAGCCTGGATAAAAAGCGACTATGCGGCATTTCAATTCTGACGGCGGACAACCCGGAGTAGCCGACTGGCGCACTCTGCTCAAATTGCTGCCATACCTGTGGGAATATAAATGGCGGGTAGTGATTGCCATCAGCTGTCTGATCGCGGCGAAACTGGCCGTGGTTTCCATCCCGATTATACTGAAACAGATCGTTGATCATCTGAACCACCCGCGACCCGAACTCGTTTTGCCGCTGGGACTGCTGCTTTCCTACGGCGCCTTGCGGCTGGCCAGTACTGTGTTCTCGGATCTGCGCGACATTGTGTTCGCCAAAGTCACGCAACGCGCAATACGACGGGTGGGTCTGGAAGTTTTCAGGCATCTGCACAGCCTGTCGCTGCGATTTCATCTGGAACGGCAAACCGGCGGCGTATCGCGCGACATAGAGCGCGGCGCGCGCGGCATTTCTTCGCTGATTAGCCTGACCCTGTTTTCGGTGCTGCCGACATTGGTGGAAATTACGCTGGTAGCGGGGATACTGTTCGCTAAATTCGACTGGGCGTTCGGAGCGATTACCGTTACGGTGTTGCTGGTTTATATCGCCTTGACCGTCAGCATCACCGAATGGCGCACGCATTTGCGCCGTACCATGAACGAAATGGATTCGCAGGCGAATACCAAGGCGATAGACAGCCTGCTCAATTATGAGACGGTCAAATATTTCGGCAACGAGGAATACGAGGCCGAACGCTACGACAGCAGCCTGAAAAACTGGGAAGCCGCTGCGATCAAGAATCAGGTGTCGATGGGGATACTCAATGCCGCGCAAGCGACGATCATCGCCATCGCCGTGACGGTGATGCTGACTCGCGCTTCGGCCGGCATAGTCGCTGGCAAGCTGTCGGTAGGCGATCTGGTGATGATCAACGCGTTTCTGATGCAGATGTTTATTCCCCTGAATTTCCTCGGTGTCATGTATCGCGAGGTCAAGCAGTCGCTGACCGATATCGAACGCCTGTTCAAATTGTTGCATGTAGGCCGCGAAGTCGCCGATGCGCCCGATGCCCGCGAATTGCAATTAAAAGGCGGAACGCTGCGGTTTGACAATGTGTATTTCGGTTACGAAACTAACCGTGAAATTCTGCGTGGCGTCAGCTTTACCATCCCGGCCGGGCATAACGTAGCGGTGGTGGGCACCAGCGGTGCGGGGAAATCGACGCTGGCGCGTCTGTGCTATCGTTTTTATGAAACGAATGGCGGATCGATCAGCCTCGACGGGCAGGATATTCGTAGCGTGACGCAGCAGAGCCTGCGCGCGGCGATAGGAATCGTGCCTCAGGATACGGTATTGTTTAACGACACGATTTATTACAATATCGCTTACGGCAGGCCGACTGCCAGCCGTAAGGAAATCGTCGAGGCGGCCCGGGCGGCGCATATCTTGCATTTTATCGAATCCTTGCCCGACGGATGGGAGAGTAAAGTAGGCGAGCGGGGCCTGAAACTCTCCGGCGGCGAAAAACAGCGCGTCGCCATCGCACGCACCGTACTGAAAAATCCTGCCGTATTGATACTGGACGAGGCGACTTCCGCGCTCGACAGCCAGACCGAAAAGATCATCCAGGCGGAATTAAAGGAAATCGCGCGAGGCCATACTACGCTCACTATCGCGCACCGATTGTCGACCATCGTCGACGCCGACCAGATACTGGTCATGGAACGGGGCGAAATCGTAGAGCGCGGCGCCCATCGCGAATTGCTGGCATTACAGGGAACGTATGCCAGATTATGGGCGTTGCAGCAGGAAGAACGCGAGACAGTATTAAATACGGCACCGATTACCCCACTACTGACAGGAATGTAACAGATGAATCCAGACATTGAAAATTTGAACCGGCAAT